>JAQBOP010000052.1 GCA_028287975.1 Mucilaginibacter sp.
GCCCAGGCTGATTCATTATTCAGAATTACAATGGCGCAATATGAATCAGCCGTCGATGACTACGTCAAGGTACCCATTACGCAAAACCAGTTTGACGCCCTGGTATCATTCGCATATAACGAGGGCACAGGCGCCTTACGTGGATCATCGTTGCTGATCCTGCTAAATGAACGTGATTACGAAGGTGCCGCGGAACATTTTTTAGCCTGGGATAAGATTACCGATCCGCACACGGGCCAAAAGGTTGTTTGCGACACGCTTGTAGATCGTCGGAAAGAAGAAAGCCACTTGTTTTTAACGGCGTAAAAACGTGGATGGTCACGGAATATATTGATTTAAACAAAAATAATGATCAGGAATGGCCGCTATCGATTTTTTAAAGGATTGGGAACTCAAAAAACACGGGTGGCCGGCGCTATTGGTTGCGGTCCTTTGGCTGGGTTACGAAACATTTATCCCAAAGGATCCGTCCTGCACGAAGTCTAACCTTTACCTGCAGCAAGTAAACGCGCAACAGGTAAAGGTTATCGCAAAAAAGGACAGCATATTGGACGACCTGACCCAACGGCTTTTAATTGCTAATCATATCAACAAATTAACCGACAGTACCTACCGCAAAAAGGTAGTCAACCCGGCAAAAGAGATTTTAAAAAAGTATCATCATGAACACTAACCCTATTCAAACCTTGCTGGCAAAATACCGGCTTTATGCCGAGATAGCCCTGGTCCTGATCGTTATCATATTTGGTTATATCATTTATAATAATAACCAGAAGACAGCGGCTGCAAAGCAAACACAAAACCTGAAGGATGACGCTAAAACCGGCTTTAACGTACCCGTCACAACTGCAAAGCTCACTGATGGCAAAAAGCATACCGGCGGCAATACGGATAAAAACACCTTTAGCCAGAATGATATAAAAAATAATCCCAGCGCAAGCCTGGGCGGTGCTGATACCTCGGCCATGGCATTGCAGGTACAGCGCGACCAGATCACTTACTGGGTGCAGGTTGCCGAGCAGACCAAAGGAGATAATTTAAAGGCATTGAAGCTGATCGACAGTTTGAAACGTAAGGTACTTTACTACCAGGATAAATTTATCCGGATAGCCTATCATCCCGGCAAGGACAGCACCGATAACGGGACATTTGATTATAAGAACAATGAACATTTGACAATCACGCAGTATGTGAAAAAGAACTGGCTGTTAGGTAAGAACCATCATTACATCGATATTATGAGCGATAATCCGAATACCAGTATAGCAGGTGTGCGATCACTGACCATTCAGTCGGATCAAAATAATTTCGGGCTGCGGGCAAATGTAAAAGCAGTTTATGACTTTGCATCAGGCCGGGTAATCCCATCAGCCGGGGTATTGGTAAATGCCGGCAGCTTTGAGTTTGGCGGTAGGTATTATTACAATTATGGTTTGCAGAAGTTTACCCCGATCGTATCGGCAGCATATAATTTTATTAATATTAAATAAAAAGCATGATAGTAGCCAAATTAATGCACTCAATTGAAGCAGGTACTGAAAGGGATTTGGGTGATTACGTATGGTTTTGGTGTCCAGGTTGTGCTGGTTATCATCGTGCCCGGGTTAGAATGCCGGATAGACCAACCGATCAGGAAATTGCCGATCAGCAAGCTAACCGGCAAGGATTATGGACATGGAATGGTAATGAAAGCAGTCCAACAATACGAGCCTCTATTTTGCTGGGAATTGAACAATCCGGAAAGCGTTGTCATTCATTTGTTACTGATGGTAGAATTGAATATTGCACAGACAGCCAACACGCGTTAAGCGGTCAAACAATTGACCTGCCGGAGATAGAATTATAGAATCATGAAAGTAAAACCAGAAAAGACCTTTATTAAGGGACAGGAAGAAACTCCTGAAGGGCCTATACAAATTTATGGTTATAGTTTTAGGTGCCCCGGATGTGGACATTTACATGTGCTAAATACTAATCCCCTGTACCACAATACATGTTGGGGATTTAATGGAAATGTCGATCATCCGACGTTTACGCCAAGTTTACTCTGTAAAAGCGGATGGTACGTTGCACCGGATATTTATCCTGTCGATCATAAATCCAGCTATCTCTGCCATAGCTTTATAACTAATGGACAAATACAATATTTAAGTGATTGTACCCATCATTTAGCCGGACAAACTATTGAATTATCTGAAATCGAATAATTAAATTTAAACAACAAATGAAAAAGTTAACCTACATTCTATTAATGCTGGCCTACGGGTGTACGCCGGCACTCGCGCAAACAAAAATAGATGGTGCTTATGTGCAGGCCCTGTACAAAAAGTACCCGACCGTTAAATCTAACTTTTGCCCGGCATGCAAGCTGTGGGTAAATCCTTACTATAAGTCGATCGCTGACACACAGCGGCACATGCCTTTAGTTGAGTACGAATATTACACTAAAGCAAATGCGGCCCTGAGTAAGAAGCTGAACATCCCGCGCCAGGCACCAAAAAAAGGAGCGCCAGTTAAACCTGGACAAATGCCTTATCAATCTGCATTTTCCGCATGGAGCCCGGTTACAGGCCAACCAAGCGAGGACAATGTTTATTCGGCGGCTAATAAAGTAGTTAAAGCTAAAAATGCGAAAGATGAGATCGCAAAGGGGCATGTTCAGGCATGGATATTAAATTCATTCGCTGTTGATGCAGTTATTTTATCAGACACCTATACTTTTAATGCCGCATGCGAAGACCAAAAGCAAAATGTTGGCACCGAAATTTTCACCGAGAATCAGACAAGAAAATTACTTGAAACCAGCGATGTTGAAGTGTGGGGAGGCACGTATGATTATGCAGATACTACCAAAGGAAATAAACCACACTCATTCGCAGTAATGAAAGGCAAAGTGGTAATTATTAAAGACGTGTACCCGGCTATTTATTGGAAAATAATTAAGTGTAACGGGCAAATTACGTGCTACTGGATGCCAAATTTGATAACCGAAACGCAAGCAATGGCGCCGAAAAGAGTTGTTACCTATCCGCAGCTTATTCAAAATTTAGGATTCGATCCTACTGTAATATTCCCGCCAAAATAGTCTTCTCATAATTTAGGTTTATAATTGGTGAAGCCCCGACGTGCAAGACGAAGGGGCTTTTTATTTCTAAATAAGATTGCTAATTTTATACTCATGAGAATAAACAAGCAAAATAGTTTCCCGAAAGCTGTGCTTGACAGAAAAATTGAAGTCGACGCTCATCAAATGAATGTCAGAGAGTTTCTCAAAGGTAATTTTTATAATGCCGGCGCAAAGCAAATTACACCAAGTCAAGTGCGCTCTGTCATCGACCTTGAGCCAGGAGAGTCAATTAATTTGATGAATGTTGAAGTTAAGCGAATCACATAATACATTCTGGATGTTATTTTTGTGAGATGCTAAAACCAATAGAATTTGATGCTCATTTTGGTAATGATATTCGAGGGGTAATAATCACACAAATTGACTACACCGGCGGTGATCATTGGCATGTTTATATTAATGGCATTGAAGTAGCGACAATATTTTACAGGATGGGGGAATATTATTATCACGACGATGATCTGAATGCGGAAGATTGCCAGGCTATTGTAGACACGATAACATATCATTTAAAACAACCTTACCAGCAAATTAAATTTTATTGGTTCGCACCAAGATCGGAAGCATTTAAAAAGGCAATTGCTCCATTGATTGCTTGAATATTAAAAATCAATGGTCTTCCCTTTCATTATGCTCGAATTCTCAAGAACCAGATCACGCTTGTAAGCCGCAAAAGCGCTTTCGGTTTTATGACCGGTCAGATCCATTATATCCTTGTCTGGGATACCTGCCTTTATCATCATGATAATACCTGTGGGTTTGAAGCTATATGGACCATACCTCCAATCGAGGTTCAATAATCGTTTTATCACTGCAAATTGTTCCAGGAAGTAGGCTACACTCATCCGGCGCAAGTCAACATTGCCCATATATCCGAAAACATAGGAATTTACATCTTTACCTGCTAAATTTCTTCTATGAATAAGATTCAGCAGCTGATCGGAAATTGGAACAAGCCTATCTCCTGTTTTTCCTTTAATTCTTATTTGTCGGTTGATTTCATCTATATCTACTATCTTCAGCTCTCTGATCTCGGCTGGCCGCATAGAAGACAAGGTTATCCATTCGCAGTAGTCCCTTAAATTTTCGTACCCGGTCCTGGACAATTCCTTTTTGATCTTTTCGTATAGTACCGGTGTGAAGGCTTTGTTCCGCTGCGGTGTTGTTTTTTTGGACTTCAGGCCCTGAG
>JAQBOP010000072.1 GCA_028287975.1 Mucilaginibacter sp.
TTTTCAAACATCAGCTTAATTCAGTTACTAAAGGTATAATACTGGTTGTTGCGCCTATTTCAATAATTCTATGTATCTATTTCACTGTGAAAGAAAAACGAAACGAAAAAATTAGATTAATGAATACAAAAATCAAGTTGTCCTCACTGCATACTGCCTATATAGTGTTTGGTTCGCTATTGCCAGTTTCATTGTTTGCATATACATTTCGTGGATATTTCCCTTATCTAGGCATAGTTTGCCCATACATATTACTGTTTTCGCTTGGTTTTTGTATTTCTTCATATGCCTGGCTTAAGGCCATCGCGAGTTCAAAATAGTGAATGAGATTTTGAATTCTCAATTTACAAAGCATTCTTGTGTTAACGCATTTACCAGATGTATTTGAAAAAATTATCCTTCATATGCACCCTCTGGCGCGAATGCCGCGCTGGCAAAAGCGATTGGCGTTCTCATGCCCCGCTGGCAGGTAATAAACTATGCCAACCATCCTGTCAGGTCGAAGTCTTGAGTCTGAAATCATACGACAGATTTATGAAAATAACTCCCCGACAGCCATGACAAGTAAAAATAGTTTAATTTCGTTACCATGAAGCCTTTTCTCGATGATCACCGGATCACAGACATCCAACTACCCCATTACCTGGTTAATTTAATCATCTAAAAGAAGCAAATGCAAGAAATCACACCCGAATTTATAAAGGCATTTATACGGTCCAGCGATATCCCTTTTGTTGCTACACAATCTAAAATGTGTATTCCTATCATTTTCAGGATGTGTCAAAAGATGTCGCATGGTATTAGATTTGATGAGATTAAGGTATGTGGCAATTTAGTTATTGAGGGGCATCATAGATATCTGAGCGCTTTGATCACGAACTTTGAACTTGGCCAGGTACCGACTAATTCAACATCGTCAACTACACCAATTGCCTGGGATTTGATGGAATTTGATGAAGAAGATTGGGACACACCGGCAAAAATTGCTTATCTAAACGAATTGGACGCAAAATACAACAACCTTGAAATAGAATTTGTAAAGCAGATAACTTTAAGATAAATAATTAGTTGTAAATTTGTATCATGTTGATTTTATTAGACATAGATGGTGTACTGGTTTCTGCGAACTCCTGGAAAAAACCGGAATTTATGGAAGATGGCTTTCCTATGTTTAATGCCAGGTCAGTAAAAGCACTTCAGCGAATCCTGTCTGAAACCAACGCATCTGTTTTATTAACAACTTCACATAAGTCGAAATATAAAGTTGCCCAATGGAAGGACTTGTTAAAATCGAGAGGAATCAGTGCGAAAAAAATACACCGGCTAACCAGTAACAGTTTGCAAACAAGTCGTAAAGATGAAATACTGCAATGGTATAATCATAAACGTATCCCTAACGAAGAATTTGTAATTATCGATGACGACAAAATGCTAAATGATTTGCCGGAAAACATAAAGCAGAACCTGGTATTGACTACGCCATCAGTTGGACTTACAGACGATCTTGCTGATGAAGCCATTTCTATTTTACAAAAGAACGTATATCATTATTAATACCCGGTTAATTCCTGGCGCGGGGGCGGGAGTCTTGAGCCCTAAGTTGGAGGTCGGAAGTCTGACGGCGGACATTTCAACGCTCCGAAAAACAAAATACAAAATCCACGTGCGACTTATAACTTAAGACTCAGGACTCAAGACTTTCGACTCTTCCGACCCCCCTCTCTAGCGCAAGAATGCAGTGCAGGCAAAAGAAGTGGCGTTCGTGCCCCGCTGGCAGAATAGGCTACAATATAGTCACGAGAACTCGGCGTGTTGGCCTTTGCCCGGCATTCTCGCAAGGATGTGGGACACAACAAGTGGGACACTTGAATGGGCGGGATTCACAAACTACTTCCATCACCTTTTAAAATAAATTTTAATTATTAAAAAAATTTAAAACATAATCCATATTTTTAAAAGTAAGGTATTAATATATTTATTTCTTGCCTGAAAACCAATATACAATAGGTTTAACTACTAATAAACTTATCGTATAGGCTCGAAGAATAGAAGTTTGCTTTACGCCGTATAATTGTCCTTTATAATTACCTATATGCCTTTATTCACAAGATATCAAAACCCGACTGCAGCTATACTATTATTGCTCAAAAAAACCGGGAATTATGTAAGTCCTGAAGCTATAATTTCGGAACTGGAAAAACATCCGGATCATACGAGCCTTGCGGCCATCAGCGAAGTGTTGAGTAATTTTAATATTAATAACGACGCCTATAGAGTTACTGCTGACGATAACCTGAAACATCAATGCCCGTTTATAGCGCATACCAAAATAAATAACGGGGATTTTATATTGGTCAGCAAAATAAAAGAAGGACATGTTTATGTATCGGGCGACAGATGGACAAACCGCCGTCTAACCTGGAAAGAATTTAAGCAAATATTTAATGGCGTGGTGTTAACCGCGCAGCACGGAAATTTATCCACAGCCGTGCAAATTCAAAATAAGTTAAAAAGCGCTGGCCCGCAATTTATTGCCCAGGTTTGCTTAATAATGCTTGTAATGGCGTTTGTTGTCCATCGCCCATATTTTACCCATGCTGATTGGCGTGTATTATTATTTGCCTTTTTCAAAACTATAGGACTGATAACGTCGATATTGCTGCTGGTACAAAGTACCGGCAGTAATAACCCCTTGCTTCAAAAGCTATGCAAGGCCGGCGGTAAAACCGATTGCAACGCCATATTGAGTTCAAAGGCCGCCAAAGTACCGGTAGCCGTCGGGATTGAGGGGCTTTCCTGGAGCGAGGTTGGCTTTTTTTATTTTGCCGGCACATGGCTGCTGCTGTTTTTCTGCACAGAACTGAGGCTGGCATGGCAATCGCTGTTTGTGCTTAACCTGTTAAGTTTGCCATATACCTTTTATTCTGTTTATTACCAGGCCAGGGTGGCTAAGCAATGGTGTGTTTTATGTTGCATAGTGCAGGCTGTGTTGTGGCTGGAGGCCGTTGGTTTAATGCTGTGCCGCATAGCAAGCCCGCCAATGTTTGCCGGCTTCGGGCCCAACGCTGCACCCTGGCAAAATTTGCCGGATGTATTTGCCTGCCTGTTGCTGCCATTGGCGCTATGGGCCATTATAAAACCCATTGCCCTAAAACTACAGCAATTACCCGCGCTTAAAGCGCAACTGCACCAGTTTAAATACAATACCATGTTTTTTAACAGCCTGCTGGTAAACCAGCCCCGTTATCAAAACCCCGGCGAAGGCTGGAGCATTGTACTGGGCAACCTACAGGCATCGCAGGTTGTCACCATGGCAAGTAACATTTATTGTACCCCCTGCAGCGAGGCGCATGGTGTGCTGCACCAATGGCTGAATAAAAATGACGACCTTCAATTCCGCATTATATTTAATGTGCCGCCTGATGCCAATGACAAACGAACTATGGTTTGCAGCCATTTTATGGCGCTAAACGGGCTACCCGATAAAACTATAATAAAACAAGCCCTGTACGACTGGCATACCCAAAAGCAAAAAAATTACCAGAACTGGGCAAAGCTTTATCCTGTTAAAATAAGAGATACCTGTTTTGAAGCCCTGCAACAGCAACATGCCTGGTGCAAAAGGGCTAACATTACCGTATCGCCAACGTTTTTTGTCAACGGGTTCTTACTGCCGGAACATTATCGATTGCAGGACCTCACTTACATGCTTGATTCACTTATACAGATATAGTTTATGCCTTTTACCCTTTACAAACAGCACGACCATAATGATTGCGGCCCAACCTGTTTGCGTATGGTGGCAAAATATTATGGGCGTAAACTGAACATTCAAACATTTCGCCGGCTTTGTGATATTAACCGTGAAGGGGTATCTTTATTTGGCCTTAGTGAAGGGGCGCGAACTGTTGGTTTTGAGGCCGAAGGCGTTAAACTTACCAGTGAAGAATTAAAAGCGGTAAAACTGCCCTGCATACTGCACTGGCACGAAAACCATTTTGTAGTGCTTTACAAAATTAAAGCTGATAAGTTTTACCTCGCTGATCCGGCCGCTGGAAAAATACCGCTTAAACAAAATGAATTTAACCGTAACTGGGCTGGTGCGCAATCATCCGATGGCGGCATAGCCCTGTTATTAAATACAACCCGTCGGTTTTATGAATTTGAAGATGAACAGGGTACCGAAGTGAACTGGAGGTATGTTTTTAAATACTTTTTTACCTACCGTAAATTACTGGGCCAACTGTTGCTGAGCTTACTGATCGGCACCTTGCTGCAATTGATACTGCCTTTTTTGACACAATCTATTGTGGACGTAGGCATACATACCCGTAATTTAAGTTTCATTGCCATCGTGCTCATCGCGCAACTGGCGCTTATTATAGGGCGGGTAAGCATTGATTTTTTGCGTTCGTGGCTGTTGCTGCATATCAGCACAAGGGTAAACATATCGGTAATTACTGATTTCCTGATCAAACTGATGCGCCTGCCGCTCAGCTTTTTTGATGCCAAAAACACCGGCGATATTATGCAGCGCATTAACGACCAGCTGGTGATCCAATCCTTTTTAACCGGCCCCACACTCAGTTCAGTTTTTTCACTGGTTAACCTCATTGTGTTTTCGTGTGTACTGGTATGGTACAATACGGCCATATTTTTGGTGTTTATGGCCAGCAGCGCGCTGTATGTGGGCTGGATACTGTTTTTTTTAAAGTTCAGGCGAACGCTGAACTATAAAAACTTTGAGGTGTCCTCTGCAAATCAGAGCAATATCATACAACTGGTAAACGGGATGCAGGAGATAAAACTGAACAACAGCGAACGGCAAAAGCGCTGGGAATGGGAAAACCTGCAGGTAAGCCTGTTTAACATAAGCACAAAAAACCTGGCCCTTAGCCAGTACCAGCAGGGCGGCTCAACGCTCATCAATGAAGGCGCCAACCTGGTCATTACTTTTTTAAGCGCCAGGGCAGTTATTGAAGGCCGTTTAACGCTGGGCGCTATGGTTGCCGTTCAGTACATTATCGGCCAGTTGAACAGCCCGGTGCAGCAATTTTTAGGTTTTATACAAGGTTACCAGGATGCCAAGATCAGTATGGAACGGTTAAACGAGATACACCAATTGCCCGACGAGGAACCGGCTGACCGCGAATGGAAGCAAACTTTGCCGGAAGATAAAAGTATAAGCATACATGACCTAACTTTTGCCTACCAGGGCAATATCAATGAACCCGTTTTACAAAACATAACCATGCACATACCGCAGGGAAAAACTACGGCGCTGGTGGGCATGAGCGGCAGCGGCAAAACAACGCTCATTAAGTTGCTGCTCCGGTTTTACAAGCCGCAAACCGGTAAAATTTTAGTTGGCGGCCAACCGCTGCACCATATAGCCTATAAACCCTGGCGTGGCAGCTGCGGGGTGGTCATGCAGGACGGTTTTATATTTTCGGACACCATTGAACGCAATATTGCAGTGGGAGAAGATGTGATTGATAAAGAAAAATTAAACCACGCCATTGAAACAGCCAACATACAG
>JAQBOP010000074.1 GCA_028287975.1 Mucilaginibacter sp.
TATACTGAGCATGGTGCTTTGGGCAGAAAAATTACCCTGCCATTGCAGCGGGGCCATCGAAAAATTAAGCTGGACTCAGCATATATGGTTTAACCTGGCATTCATTGCCCTTGCCATATCTGCTCTGCGTCTGAGCAAAAGGAAAACTAATTTTTAAAATTAAAAAAATGAACAACATCAAAAAAATAGCCTTAGGCCTCTTGGTGGGCGCTATGGCAATAGGTTTCAGCGCATTTACAAATGCCACAGCTAAAAAGAGCCCAGGAGCATTTACAATTTGGTATTATACGCTGGGTTCAGATCAGCAAACTTACACCCGCGTGGGTACCTCTGACCCGGACGAGAATAATTGTGTCTCTGCACAATCTCCAAAATGTGTCATTGGATTCTCTTCCGATCAAGGGGCGCATGTAAATGCAAACTCGCTTCCTGCAACACCATCCTATCAATCAGCAACAAACGGCGTTTACAACCCGTAAATTGCTGAAAGAAAAAGAGGCGGTCATAACTGGTGACCGCCTCTTTTTTTTCATCGGGTACCTGGCGGATTCCACCTTGGTTTACCAACTCCCGAAGCCCCTAACTTAATTTGGCATCGCTTATTTTAAAAATGATTTTCAATCAATGCGATAAACTCCTTTCTGGCTTTTTCATTAATTGGCCTGGGTGGATTTGCCGAGATTACCCTGCCATTTTTGTCAATGATCAAAAGATTAGGGAAGCTATAATAATGATAATAAACAAGCATCGGATCAAACTGACCAAGGCCGTTTGTATAGGCATTTATGGTTTCTTTATGAGTATATAACCCGCTTTTTACGGATTCTATAAATTTCTGCCTGGATTTGTCGACATTGATACCCAGAAATACCACCTCTTTATTTCCCTTAAAATGGTCAATAACAGGTTTCATTTGTCTGGTTAGTCCGATGCATCCCAGGCAACCGTTAAAATAAGTGTCCATTACAATTATTTTGCCCTTAAAGTCCTGGAGTTTAACAGCTTTGCCATTTAAGGCCGTAAAATTAAAATCAAAGGCCCTGGCACCCTGGGTATTACTTTCCCTCAGTTGTTGGAGTAAGGCAATACTGGCGCTGTCTTTCATGGAAAGCAAAATACGGGGTAAGTATTGCATTGCCTCAGGATAGCTTTTAACGCGGTCTTCAAAAAAATAGGCTAATAGCCTGTCCCTTAGCAAGCCTTCATAATTCTGATCAATAAGTTTGTAAAACACCTCAAAGGGCGGTTTATTGGAGTTGCTTAATAATCGTGCGTAGGTAAAGTTCAGGTCGAATAAATATTCAATATAGATATAGGCGCGGGTAAGGATAAAATCGTCTGTTTGCGCAAAACTGTTTTGTTGGTTGTAAATATATTGAAGTTCCGAAAGTAATGTTTGCCTGTCATTGCCATCAATGGAATTTAAGTTGCCGCAATTTATTAGCGCGAGATAATGCCAATTGACCGCGGTGACAGTATTAACTTTAAGGAGCCGCTGAATACCAGGATCCCAGGTTGTGTGATGTTGGTTTAAAGAATCCAGCGCTTCACCTAATATATTGCTGGTAAATTCCCGAAAATAATTCAAATGTAAGCTGTCATCACCTTTAAATGTCTTCGATGGCTTGAAAAGCTGTTTACCAAACCAAAGCTGGTAATTTAAAATTTCCGACCCTTTTCCGGCGAACGTAATAGAGCGGATGCTGTTCATTCTCACTTCCAGCGAATCACCCGCCTGGAGCATAAAAAGCCCTCCGTCGAGCCCGCAGTTGACATATATTCCATTAAAAAGAACATAGCATACGTCGTATTTTGGTTTAAATTTTACCATAAATCTGTTGGCTCTGATTTCCAGGGGAACGACATGAGCTTCCCGGTAATATTCATGTTTATTATGTGAATAATAGAAGGTTATTTCCGGATGAGGCCCGAAGGAAGCCAGGCAGGAATCTGATATAAAGCCTGAAATCGTAATTGAAGGCGGTTGCGTGTTTATGCCGGAGTTCTGGCTGAAAACCCTTTGACCAGGCAAAAGTATTAATAATAACAAGAGGTATTTTTTCATGATGTTGTCTTTTTTGTTTATCTGATATTCTGTTGAATTCCGCTTAATGATATTTCATCATCCGGAATAGGAAATACATATTTGGGAGAATTTGGTGCAAGGGTATAAACTGTGCCGTTCAGCGTTCGGCTAAGGGTAATGCCTGCGCCATCCCTGTTTAACCTTTTCAGATCGGACCATCTTAATGCCCGCCAGACTAATTCTTTTCTTCTTTCAAGCAAAACCAGGGACAATGCATCGCCAGCTGTTGTTGCTGCCAGCGGAACGAAACTTCCGGTTTTATAACGGTTTAAAAGAAGCTTGTTTAGCATTGAGATAGTGCTTTGCGGATCATTTTGCCGGGCCGAACATTCCGCACTGATCAGAATAGTTTCATCGGTAGACAGCCCCGTGAATGCATAAAAGCCGCCCCCGACGTACCCCCGCTTTACATTATAATTACCCAGGCCGTTCTTACTATAGAAGACCGGCAGTCGTAAATCATTTGGATCATATAATGCAATTAAACCAGGATCAACTCCTATTGCAGTAAAACTTGTTGTATATCCCGTGCTCGTGGTATAAGCCACTACCTGGCTGGAAAAGAAAAGGGTTTCATCTGCAGTGTAGGAAAAGGGCGTTTTAGAAGTAAGACTTACGGTGTTGTAATCAATCAGCGTGCTATATAGCGACAGGCTTTTACCGGCTGAAATTCCTGCATCAATATAATTGCCCATTGCCAGATATATCCGCGCCAGGAGCGCATACGTTGCCGCCTTTGACGGCCGGTTCCGGTAAGCGAGGGAAAAATCATTGCTCAGTAAGCCGGCTGATGCGGTTAAATCTGAGATGATCCGGCCATAGGTTTCCTTTAGAGTAGAACGTGGTAAGGTAACGTCTATTCCGGAGGAGAGCCTTAAAGGGATGCCCAGATCAGTCGCCGATGAAGCTTCGTTATAAACCGGGCAGAAGTTTTGGGCCAGATTATAAAATGCATAGCTTCTATAAAATAATGCCTCGCCTTTCACATTGTTCCATAGGGCTTGATTGCCCGGCGAAACGGGAATGTTTTTAATGCCATCCAGTACGCTGTTGGCGTAAAGGACAGCCGAATAAAGCTGGTTCCAATCCAGTATCCCCGTTTCACCGCCGTAAATATCACTGTTCCATAGATAAGCGTTTTTTTGGGTTTGCGTACCCAGGGCGTCGAAACTCGCTTTATCTGTAATAAAATACTCGTCAGAAGATAGCTGGGGCAATGCGCCGGTGGTATTCATGATTTTGCTGTTATCCAGCAGATTCTGATAATCAGTCAGGCCAGCAGGCGTTATCAAAGACGAGCTGGGCTTTTCATTGAGATAGTCTTTTTTGCAGGATGCTAAAATCACTGCACAAAGAATTAATATCATTTTATAGGTTTTCATATGATTGCAGTTAAAAATGAGTAGATAAACCAACCGATACGCTCTTAGGGTTCACATAAGGCTGTGATACATAATCAGGATCAATATTTAATTTGGTCGCTTTCCAAAGTATGCCTATGTTATTCATATAGGCATATATCTCGATGTTTTTGAAAAAGACACTGTTTCTGCTGTTTTTTAAGTGATAGGACAGACGAATATCCTGGAGGCGGATATGGTCAGCCTTTTCAACCAGCGCGCCGGAGCCCTGAAAAAAAGCATCCTGCTGAGAATTTTGAGGGTATATTAACGCCGGAATGTTCGTTCTGGCTTCGTCCCCCGGATTTTGCCACCTTTGATCGAAGGCTGAGACATGGTAGCTGTAATTGCTGCCGGAAAAGACCCCGGTTCTGCGGAAAAAATAATCAAATTTATATACGATATTGACCGACAGGTCGAACTGCGCGTACGACAGGGTGTTTCGGAAAGAACCAAAGATTACCGGGCTGGCAGAGCCGTTATAAACAAGCTGACCGGCATCAGCGGAATTAACAATAGCCTGGTAATTTTGACTTAATGCACCGTTGAGTAATCCCTGCGGTTTCCCCTGATTGTCCAGTCCCTTAAAGGGAAAACTGAAAATAGCACTGTAAGGATAGCCTTGCAGGGGGTTAAGGTAATTGGAATTCACGATGCTGTAATCTGAACCCTGTTTTACTTTGTAACTGGTGATGATATCTTTATTATAACTAAATAATAAATTGCTTTGCCACCGGAGCGGGGAGTTTCCGGTGATGTTTTTATTAATTATGATATCCACGCCTGATGTTCTGGTATCGGCAGAGTTGCCTGTAAAGCGGATAACACCGGTCTGCGGGGCGATCGGGCTGTTCCCGATCAAATCCAGACCTGTTTTTATATAATATTCCAGGCTTCCTGAAATTAAATTTTTGCTGGTGGCAAAGTCAATTCCCCAGTTTATATTTCGAACCCTTTCCCACCGGAGCGATGGGTTTGGAGGATTAGTTACGGTAGAATATGGGGCCTGCCAATTATTGACCATCCCAAGGTTCTGAGCGGTCAGATAGGCCGTAGTTGCCTTGTCCAGGTTGCCGTTGTAGCCATAGGTCATTCTTAATTTCAATTCAGGCAGTCCCTTAAGATGATAAAACCGCTCTCTGCCGAGGTTCCACAAAAACCCTGCTGACCACAATGGCACGCCTTTCTGATTGGCACTTACCCCGAACAGGTTGGACTCATCCCGTCGTGCGCTCGCTGATAGGGTATATTTGTCCCTGTACGTATCGGATACATTAATATAATAGGAGCGCGATCTGTCGGCGGAATAACTGCGGCCGTCTCCATCAGGGATCATGCTGGTACCGGAACCATAATATAATGGAAAGTTTGTCAGGTAGTCCACCGGTATTGCAGTAGCATCAGCAGGATTATAACCATATAGTGCTGCGGTCCGGGAGTCTGACCTGTAGTCTTTCATTTCTGCTCCGGCAATGGCACTGACATTATTATATTTCCCGAAATAATGATTGTAATTCAGCTGGAGCCTGCCATATTGCGAGCTATAAGTGTTTCCGCCGCTGTACAGTATGGCGCCGGCCGGCAGTGGGAGGGTTGGGGTAAGGGTTGCCGGGTCTAACTGAGTAAAGGAGTTGATGAGGTTACGGGTATAGAAAGAATTACTGCCATCGAGGTTTTCATCCTCTGCAATGCCTTTCTCGTATTGGTAACTTAAAGCAATGCTCAATGAGGGTAAGAGCTTATAGGTAGCATTTGCATTGAGTTTATAATCAGTCAGCTTACTGGTTTGATTGCTTTGGTTTTCATCCAGCGGGCGGTAATTCCAATCCAAAAGTGCGCCCTTTCCGGCGGTATCGGTATATGACTTTCTTAATCCGCCGCCGGTGACAACGGATAAATGTGTCCCGCCGGCGCCAGCCAGCTGGTCATAAGGGGTGTAGGGCGTTGTGAATGCCTGCGTATTTGTTCTTGTATTGCTGTTCGTTAACAATACGCCCGCAGCTATCTGCAATTTATCTTTAAGCAGCTTAAAATTATGCTGTGCATTCAGGGTAAGCCGCTCATTGCTGTTTCCCGTAATATTTTGCAGGTCGTTGTCATATCCCGCTGAAATATAGTAAGTGTGATTGCTTGAGCCGCCGGACAGGCTGAGCGCATACTGCTGATTAATTGTTTTGCGATAGATGTACTTTTCCAGGTCCTTGCGGACGTCCTGGCTTTTTAACTGGTTAATTGCTGATGATGAATCCGCGGTTGAAATCTGGCCGTTCCTTTTCTGAAGCATGATCGCCACTGCCGGACTAATGGCACTATAGCCGTCAGCAATTGTATTGTCATAATATCCTTTGTTGAGCAGATATTGTTCGAGCGAGATATACTCTTGTGAATTCATCTGCGGCTGATAAAAGATATCGGGCTTATCAGCAATTGTTGTAGAGGCATTGAAAGTGACGTTAACCTTTGAGCCGGCCCTGCCCTTTTTTGTGGTGATCACGATGACACCGTTGCCGGCCTGTACGCCCCAGATAGATGCTGCGGCAGCATCCTTTAAAACAGTTATGCTTTCTACGTCGTTGGGATTGATATTATTCAGTTCGCCGTCATAGGGAAAATTATCCAAGACGATGAAAGGGTTGGGATTTGCAAAAATGGTGCTTCGCCCCCTGATCGAGATGGCCGGCGTATTAGATAAGCCGTTAATGTTTTTATTAAACAAAAGACCGCTGGTAACCCCGTCTAATTTATCAAGGATATTTGTGCTGACCCTCCTGTTTAGTAAAGTGCTGTCAACCAGGACAAAACTTCCGGTTGCCCGCTCTTTAGGTATGTTCTGATAACCGGTTGAAATAACGACCTCCTGTAAGTCCCTTACCTGGGTGGTAAGTTTGATTATAAGGGGAGAGGTAAGGGGAATTTGAACTGAAATTTTTTCGGTATTGTAGCCTTTGAAACTTATCAGTAAGGTAAAATTCTGCTGCCCGGCTTTGAACGAGAAATCTCCCGCAGAATCGGTGGACGTTTGATAATCCGTACCGGGTATTATCACAGAGGCGCCATATAAAGGCGCGCCTGAATCTCCGGCAATTACTTTGCCGGACAGGAGTGTTTGCGCCTTCACGTGGGCAACACTACAGCAGAACAAAAAAAGGAATACATATTTTTTCATTTGAGATTT
>JAQBOP010000083.1 GCA_028287975.1 Mucilaginibacter sp.
TTAGAGTATGTTAGGATAAAGCAAGAAGGCAACCGGTTACAAATTAATGCAGCTTTTGAAAGCAATTACCTATATAATCCGCATCCTTACATAGTTTTTATATCGTGTCCTAAACTATCTGAAGTAAATACAAACGCAATTTATACAGCCGGAAATAAGCGGGTAATAGATACCATACTGAGAGAAGGATGGAGCATGCGACAAAATTTAATCGAGGGTTTTAAAGAAGATAGCTTATCCATCCGGCAAACTTACGGCAGTTCAATAATTATTTCCGGAAATCGGATACGGGTTTTAAATGCTACGGTTGGGTCTGATGCCGGAAGCGAATCGAAAATTACTATTTTAAAAAATAACCAGTTACAATATGCAACACTTGACATACTTAACCGGAGTAAGTTTTTGTTAGATGGAAAATCGATCCAAAATTTGAATTATCACCTGGCCGATAGCGCCAAACTGATATTAACCGGAGCAGCACAAAATATTTTAAAGAAGCAATAATCTAAATCTTATCAAAATGAAATTAGTTATCAATTCCCTTTCAAAAACTTATGCGAATGGCGTGCATGCTTTAAAAGATGTATCGCTGACTTTAAACAATGGCATGTTCGGCCTTTTGGGGCCGAACGGTGCCGGTAAATCATCCCTGATGCGTACAATTGCCACTTTACAGGAGGCTGATAAAGGCAGTATCTTTTTGGACGACCTGGATGTACTGAAAAACAAAACCGTAGTAAGACAGCTGCTTGGCTACCTGCCCCAGGAATTTTGCGTGTATCCGAAAATATCAGCCGAACGAATGCTTGACCATATTGCGCAACTAAAAGGAATTAATAATGCAGGTGAACGTAAAGAACTGGTTGGCAGTTTGCTCGAAAATGTAAACCTTTCAAAAGACCGGAAAAAGCACCTTGGCACTTATTCTGGCGGGATGAAACAGCGTTTTGGCATAGCGCAGGCACTGATTGGCGATCCGAAACTGATCATTGTAGATGAACCTACAGCGGGTTTGGACCCGGCCGAAAGGAACCGCTTTTATAACTTACTGAGCCAGTTGGGCGAAAATACCATTGTGATTCTCTCAACACATATTGTAGAAGATGTAAGCACGCTTTGCTCCAACTTTGCCATCATTTGCCAGGGCGAAGTATTGTATGCCGGCGAGCCGGATACGGCTGTAAGCGAAATGGAAGGCCAAATATTTAGCAAAGCAATCAACAAGGATGAATTGCCGCATTACCAGGATGATTTTAATGTAATATCCACACAATTGAAAACAGGTAAACTGCACATCAGAATATTAGAGGACTCACATCCCGGAAACGGCTTTGTGCATGGCACCCCAAATCTTGAGGATGTTTATTTCAGCAATATTGCTACCCGTGTAGATGTAAATACAATTTAACCCTCTTTAAATCATAACGATATGTTCTGGAAAATAATTTTGTTCGAGATCCAAAACAGGATCAGGAGGCCCGCCCTCTACTTATATTTTGCAGCCGCAATAATTTTTACGATAGGCACTTTTGCCACAGGCTCATTGCCATTGGGCGAAAAAGAACACATTAATGCCCCCTTTGTGATCGCATTGTGGTGCGCAGGTATCACCATGATGATGATGCTGGTAAGTTCATCCATTATGGGGATGGCTTTATACCGAGATATAGAATACAATACCAAGGATTATTATCTCACCTACCCTATTACCAAAGCAGGGTATTTTTGGGGGCGCTACCTGGGTTCGTTTTTATGTATGCTCTTTATAGCAAGTTCCATTATCATCGGGGCTTATATCGGAACCAAACTCGGGCCTGCAATGGGCTGGAAAGACCCCAAAGAATATGGGCCTAATAAGTTGATCTATTATCTGCACCCGTTTTTTACAATCGCCCTGCCTAACCTGTTCTTTACGTCATCCTTGTTTTTTGGATTGGTAGCCATCACGCGCAATGTAAAGGTGATCTACAGTGGAGGTATCCTGTTATTTTTAGGATATTTCCTTTCCTTATTTTTCCTTGACCATACCAACAATGCAACAGTGATCAACCTGGCTGATCCTTTTGGGTTAAATGGCATACGCCTGGCATCCAATACAGCCAATTCTATCCAAAAAAATACCAATTTATTCCCCGTTGAAGGTACTTTTCTACTTAACCGCATCATTTGGTCGGGTGTTGGGTTGGTTATTTTGATCTATACCTATACCCGCTTCAATTTCGAAAAATTCTTTAGCGGGAAACGGGATAAAGCAGCGATTGACGATGTGGTATCAAAGGTTAAGCGTTCACTTGTCAGAAATATTAAAGTCAGTTTTAAAGGTTCCTATAACCGTAGCACCCTATTTAATTTGACCAAAATAGAGCTGTCGAACATTATCCGGGATAATTATTTCTGGATCATCCTGTCAAGCGGTATGTTTTTCCTGGGTTTTGTTTTCTGGATGGGTGATACAGAATCTGGTGTGTCATATTTCCCCCGCACGGTAATGCTGTTTGATATTTTCAACGATGTATTTCCCTTCTTTATCTTTTTCATTATCATCTTCTATACCCGCGAAACGCTTCACCGCGACAGGATAACAAGGTATGCCTTTATCAATGATTCGTTACCGCCCCCAAACTGGGTTTTAAACGGTTCCAAACTTATTTCGCTGCTTATACTTGGGGCTGGCCTGGCCTTTATACCTGTGGTACTGATTATGGCGGTGCAAATAGCAAAAGGTTTTTATCTGTTCAATTTCCCTGTTTATTTCACCTACCTTTTTATTATCATTTTACCCCGTTTATTAGAAATGGTTTTGTTTTCCTACATGGTGCATGTAATCATCAACAATAAATTCGTAGCGCATGGCATTGGGGTTTTCTTTTGGGTGGCTGTATTCTTTCTGCGCACTTCGGGGATATTTAACTACAATCTACTGTTATACTCTTACACGCCGGAGTACGGTATTTCGGACATGGACGGCCTTGGCCATATGACCACACCTGTTACCTGGTTCAACCTCTACTGGTTGCTTTTTGGAGGATTACTGATCATTGTTTCAGCTTTGTTTTATTACCGTGGCATAACTTCATCTTTTAAAGAACGGCTTCAACTATTGGCAGAACGGTTTGATATCAAAACCAGGTTTTTTACCGGGGTTGTTCTATTGGCTTTTCTCGCTGTAGGCGCTTATAACTACTATAATGTTAGCTATCTAAATAATTTTTTGATAAAAACAGAAAGTGAAGACCGGGCTATTATTTATGAAAAGGCATTAAAACACTATCAAAGCCTCCCGCTGCCCAAAGTAACCCGCATTAAAATGTATGCTGATCTCTACCCGGACAAGCAGCAGGTATTGGTGAAAGCTTTTGTAACCATCATCAACAAAACTAATCAACCCATAGTAAAGCTATTGCTCGATGGCGATGATCTGACCGATTATTCTATTAAGAGCCAAGGGAAACTTATACCTTTTACTTACCCATTGACATACTCGCGTGGTGTGTTAAATTGGTTCAGTCCAAAGCAAGATACAGCCGACTTTCGTCTATATCAATTCCAAAAACCACTTGCACCGGGAGACTCGGCCGTATTGGAGATCAACTCATCTGTTATTCACAAAGGTTTCGCCAATAGCCTTTATGCGGCTAATATACTGCGTAATGGTACATTTTTTACGGGAGGCTTGCCTGGCATTGGTTATGATGATGATGATGAAGTAAACAGTCCGTATGTACGCAAAAAAAATCATCTGCCACCAAAAGAGGAAGAAGAAATTGCGCAAAATGACCCTAAAGGTATTGCTACCCTTAAAGCCGGTAATGCTGCCGACCTGCTAAGCCTGGATATCACGGTGAGCACTACAGGCAATCAAACTGCAATAGCACCCGGAGAACTGCAAAAACAATGGCAACAAAGCGGGCGCAACTACTTCCATTATGTGCAAACCAAACCCGGAATGTATAGCCCTCTAGGTATTCTGTCGGCAAGGTTTGCGGTATTGCATGATAGTGTGCAACTGGATCATAAGGTGAATATTGATATATTTTATCATCCTGCGCACAATGCGAATATCCGGCAGTTCGTAGCAGCATATAAGGATGGGCTTAATTATTTTGCCTCCGTTTATGGCCCCTATCCTTTTAAAGATATTCGACTGGCTGAAACCTCTAATTATGGGCCTCATGATGCCTCAATGACCACAATGGATACCTATGCCGAATATTATGCATGGAATGCCGATTTTACTGACCCAAATCAATTTGATTACTGCTATTTTAATACTACCCGCGAACTGGCACAGCAATGGTGGCGTTTCCAGGTGGCACCCAACAGCACAGTAGGTTCATTAAATATACCTGAGGGGTTAGCGACCTACAGCGCCCTGGTAATGGCCGAAAAGAAATACGGTAAAAACAACATGAAATCTATCCTGCAGGATCAACTATGGTTTTACTTATTTATACGCAGACGTATGGAAGAGAAGGAACATTCGTTAATTAAGGCCGACAAATGGTTTGAGTGGGGCGGTAAAGCCAGTGTGGCTTTATATGGATTGAGGGATCTGATAGGCGAAGACAGTTTAAATTCGGCTTTGCGGGAGTTTAAAAACGCCTACGCTTTTAAAAACAACCCGCCTTTTGCAGGCGCTAATGACCTGTATCGTTACCTGCAAAAGCATGTGCCCGATTCCTTGCAATATTACTTAACGGATACCTGGCAAAAGATCACCTTGTACGATAATAAAGTGACCGAAGCTAAAGCAGTACCCACAGGTAATAAAGACGAATATAAAGTAACCTTTAAAGTAGATGCCGGTAAAGTTTGGATAGACGACAAAGGCAATGATATACCTGCCAAAAACATGAATGATTACGTAGATATCGGGATATTTGCGGCTAATAGTAATAATAAGGAAGGGAGGTCGCAGGTTAACCCATTATATTTGAAGAAATACAAACTAACAATAGGCCAGCATACCATCAGTGTTATTGTTAAAGGAAAACCGGTAAATGTAGGTATCGACCCCTATGCAAAACTGATAGACCGCCAGCCCAATGACAATATGAAGGATCTGTAAAAAAACCGATAAATAAAAAGCCTTGAAATTTTTGGACTGAACCCCAAAAGTTGGACGAAGTTAGAAATTAATTGTAATGATGAGCCCGGTATTTTATCGGGCTCATTCCGTTTAAATTGAGTTTTATTCTGTCTTTATTATAGTAATCAATAT
>JAQBOP010000100.1 GCA_028287975.1 Mucilaginibacter sp.
CCTAAAGGACGATCAGAAAATAATCTTAAAAATAGCTTTTGATGCCGATAGGGAAAAGGCCATAAAACTAATAAAAGCGTTTATCAAACAGCAAAAGCACCTGGATGCATTATTTTTTACCACCAACTACCTGGGTATTATGGGGCTGCAAAGCATTGCAGAACTTAACCTCAATATCCCAAAGGACCTTGCTATGCTGAGCTTTGATGATAACGAGATCTTTAATTTTTACCCGCCGGGCATAACTACAGTAAAACAACCCGCTTATGACATTGCTAAATCGGCAATTGATATGTTATTATCACAAGTGGGAGGCAAAAAACACGATATTTCAAAAATAAAACTCAAAATTCCGGCTCAGATCATTAAAAGAGGATCCACCATCGACTTAAATTAGATTTTTTGTTGATTTCTACTCTGTTTAACTTTATGAATTTTAAATATTATTAAGTTAGGCAAATTTTTATCGGCTTTTTTAGTAAATATTTTAATCACTTTTACAAAAAAGCATCTAATAAATTATAAATACGTTAAAATTTAGTCTCTTTTTAATAAAAAGTTGATTTTACTTTTGATAAAACATTTTACTATTCTATATTTGGGTCATGCTACTGCCAAATGAGTGCATGATATCTGCTATTTGATAAAACGTTTTATCTATTTATTGATAAATTGAATATTTAGATATTTAAAAAATATCTAAATAAAATATTAATAAATAATTGGATGGGTTACCGGTCGCTTTAAAGATCTGCTACTTTCAAAATAATGATCGTTTTTAACGGACGGAATTAAGATTTTAATTTTATTTGATTTTCTACGGTAAAACTTTTCAGCGTCTTAATTGATAAAACGTTTTACCATATTAAATATATTTTTTCACATAAATAATACTGAATGGATAAATAAGAAAAATAAATTAACCCCCACCGCTAGCGGCATTGCTGCAAATCATTACTAATACTGATATATATTATCAACTATCATTAACTGCTCATTCAAATTCTAATTATGATTAAATTCTTATACAAAAAGAAAATCTTTTATTATGCATGCGTTATCCCGATCCTGATGGTCTTGGGAACCGTTGCTGTAAAAGCCCAAGACGCTCCTGTCACTGGTCCGACAGTAGTTGTTTCGGGAGTAGTAAAAGATGGATCCGAGACGCTACCGGGTGCATCTGTTATAGTAACGGGTACAACGTTAGGTGTAACCACAGACGTTTCCGGGGCATTCTCGCTAAAAGTGCCAACCGGTAAATCAATCACCATCCGGATGCTTGGTTATGTACCCCAAACTATTAACATAACTGAGGCAAAATCAAACTTAATTGTCGTTCTAAAAACAGATCAAAAAACTTTAAATGACGTTGTGGTCATCGGCTACCAGTCCGTATCGAAAAGAACTGTTACTGCCGCGATAACATCTGTAGATCCTAAGACTATTGCCGATATTCCTGCACCAACCTTTGACGCGTTACTGCAAGGACGCGTTGCCGGTTTAAACGTGCAGAACTTTTCGGGCGAGCCGGGTGTAAGCAGTAACGTAGTATTAAGGGGTAATACAGCCGTGAGCCGTAATATCGATAATAATACAGGCTCAGCATCAGGTAAAGCCAGTTTGGCAAGAGCGCTATCGGGCCCGTTGTATGTTATTGACGGTGTGCCGCAAAGTACTGAAGATATTGCTGCTATTAACTACGGATCAGGCACAGGTACTGATGTGTTAGCAGGTATCCCAATTGGTGATATTGACGACATTGTTGTACTAAAAGATGCGTCTGCAGCAGCCGTTTACGGTTCAAGGGGTGCTAACGGTGTTATCCTTATTACAACCAAAAAAGGCGTCGCAGGTAAAACCCGTATAAATTTTTCTACTTATCATGGTGTTACAGGTAAACCTAATTTAGATAAAGTACTTACCGGTGCAGAAGAAACAAGGGCTAAACTTGCGCTAATCGATCATTATGGTAACTATGATAATCTTAAAAACATACCTCAAATTTTAACGGATACGTTAAACCCTGCATTTAATAATGCAAATGATTACAGGCAGCAATTATACCAAACCGGTGTGGTTGATAACTATGAGTTGTCAATAACCGGTGGTAATGATCTGGTAAATTATCGCTACGGTGTAAATTATTATGATGAGTCTGGTATTATCAAAAAAACAGGCTTAAAACGTTATTCAATTAACAGTACCGTTGGTATAAATATTTCTCCGCGATTTAAGATCAGCACCCAGATCCGTTTTTACAGGGTTGACAGGCCAACATCGCTTAGCGATATCAGCGGTAACGTAAATCCGTTTACCGGTGGCTATTATGCAAATAGCCCGCTGCCGCCGTCAAACTTATATTTAACACAGGCTAATAAAGATTACCTGTTTGGCAGCACGCTTAACAGTACAGATAATAACACCAATAACAGTGTTACCATTAGCCCTACTATAGATTGGAAAATATCTGATCACTTTTCATTCAACTCTGTTCTTTCTTACGAAAGTGCCGGCAGCCGTAAAGATACCTATACGCCTGGTGTAGTAAGACAAAGCGGTTATGGTTATGCTTCAAGCTTTGTTGATAACTCTGCAAATTATTTGGTGAGCAGTAACTTTCAATATAGTAATACCTTCGGCAAAGATCATCATCTTAACGTGTTAGTAGGGCAAAATGCCGAATACCACAACTATAGGGCAACCAGCGCCGCGGCAGATGGTATACCAAATGATCAGATCTCTGTTGTAAAGGTTTTGGACAAAGCCAGTTCGACCGCTTTTTCAGATCTGCTTGAAAGCGGGATATCAACAGAGTTTTTACGTGTTAACTATGATTACAAGCAACGCTACCTGTTATCAGCTGTAATGAATGCCGACGCGTCATCAAAATTTGGCGCGGGTAACCGGGTAGGCTATTTTCCATCTGTTTCTGCAGGCTGGGTAATCAGTGATGAAGATTTCATGAAACCTGCAAGCAACTGGCTTTCCATGTTCAAGCTACGTGGTAGTTTTGGTATAACAGGCAGGCAGCCGGATGGTGGCAATAACTACCTGGCATTTGACTCGTATAATATTGGCGCCGGCGGTTTTTCCGGTAGCAACAGCCCGCAAACAGGCGAAAACCTGTCTACCACTTATAATGGCGTAGCAGCTATATCGCCTAATTTTGGCGCAGGCTTAAGCAACAAAGATCTTACCTGGGAACATTCAAAAGAATATAACGTAGGTGTTGACCTGGCATTCCTTGATAATCGTTTTACTTTTATTGCTGATGCCTATGTTAAAAATACCAGCAAAGGTTTATTTACTTTAAACCTGCCGGTAACAACAGGCTATCAAACTATTTATACCAACTCAATTGGTACGCAAAACATGGGCCTTGAGGCATCATTCATAGCACATTATTTTAGCCCTAAGAGTGCTTTTCAATGGGAAACTGATTTTAATATCGCCTATAACAAAAATGAGATCACAGCCTTGCCAAATGGCGGACGCGATATTTATTTAGATAAATTTCTGTTAAGGCAAGGTCAGCCTATTAACGAGTATAACTTGTTTAAACAAACAGGGATCTATAAAACGGATAAAGATGTACCTGTTAACCCGGTTACCGGCGGGGTACTTAACTTTTACGGATATCCGTTTAAAGGCGGCGATCCGATATGGCAAGATTCTAATGGTGATGGCACGCTTGACGCGACAGATTATGTACCTGCCGGCAACCCTAACCCAAGGTTTACAGGTGGTTTTAATAACATTTTTGGTTATAAAAACTGGACGCTTACTGTATTCTGCACATTTACTTTAGGACGTGAGATCTATAACGATTACTTAGTTGGTAAACTGTCTCACCTGGTACCTAATGATGATGGCGACCCTGATCCTTATCATGACATTACTCACAATGCATTCCCTGATCTTTCAGGTATTAACTATTGGAAAAATCCGGGCGATAATGCCACTTATCCGTCTTTAAGTTCGGTAAGCGGTACACATTATAAATATGCCGCCGTAAGTTCTGCCTGGGTTGAAAACGGAGATTATTTACGTGTAAAAACCGTAACGCTTGGTTATACATTTAATAAAGCGGTTATAAGCAAGCTACACATAAGCCGCTTAAGAGTTTATGGTATGGTTGATAACCTGCACATCTTCCAAAAATCAAACGTGCCTGATGCTGAAGAAGTTGATGCCTTTGGTATCTACAATGGCAGTGGTTACCCAATTCCTAAAAAGTTTACGCTGGGTCTTGATTTAAGCCTATAACAATTATTCAGGTGGATTTAAAAAAAATGGAAATGAAAATGAAGAAATTAAAATACACGGCCGGTTTATTTTTATTGTTAACCGGGTTAATCAGTGTAACATCTTGTAAAAAGATACTTGACCTTGAGCCTCACAACTCTACGTTTACCAGTGCTTATTTTACCAATGGAAATGACGCCAATACAGCTATAGCCGGTGCGTATGCACTGCTGCGTTCTGCATTGCTTAACAATTCGTCTTTCCATGTATATGGTGATGCTACGGCACTTGAGTTTAACATTAACTCGGGTTATGACGATGCTAACTATAATATTTCAAACGGCGAATTTACCGGTTTGAACGTGGGCTCGGGCTATTGGAACTGGCAAAACTATTACCAGTTACTGCAACAAATAAACCTGATCATAGTTAAGGTGCCTGATATCCCTATCGGTTCTTTTACTAACCAGGATGACAAACAGAGAATAATAGGCGAAGCCTACTTTCTGAGAGCTTTCACATATTTTTATATGAGCAGGGTATGGGGCGATGTTCCATTGAAACTGTCGCCAGATCTGGATATCAGCCAGGCTGCTAATATAGCCCGTACACCAGCTGCCGACGTATTGAAACAGTGCATAGCAGACGTGAAGGTAGCGGAGAATGACCTTACATTTGGTTATACAGACCAAAGCCAGCGCGCTGTTAGGGCAAACAAAGGCAGTGCTTATGCATTAGAAGCACACATAGAGGCATGGACTCATGATTACAGCTCTTGCGAACAAGCTGCCGCGCAGGTTATCACCAACGGCCAGTACAGCCTTGTAACGGATACCTCACAGTTCAGCAACATATTTGTTGGCAAATCTGTTGAAGGTATTTTCGAGATCAACATCAGCTACAATCAAAGCGAAGGTATAGCGCTTAATGGCGGTGGTTATTTGCCGACGTTAGAATTTCCTTTCATCAGCTCGAAAAATTACTTGGAGTGGCCGATAAATACAGGATATGTAAACCAGTTATACAAGGATACATCAGATATCAGGTATGCTAAATATTTTTTCCAGGCACAAAATTCAGGTAATGGTCAGACAATTAAGTATTCCAATATTACTTATGCAGATGGATCAGCCAAAAACGACCCGAGGTTGTCTAATAACCTGATCATTTTCCGCCTGGCTGATATTATTTTATTGCGTGCCGAAGCTTTAAATCAGTTAGGCAGGGATGGCGAAGCTTTAACATTGCTTAACCAGGTAAGAACCAGGGCGCATATTGCTACTTATACCGGTGCCGGCGACGAGCTTGCACGTACCATTCTTGAAGAACGTTTACGTGAACTGTTTTACGAGGGGCAATCTTTTTATGACCTGGTACGCACCAAACATGTTGGTAGCAAAACAACAAGCTTTATCTCGGATTATAACCCAAGCTTTACGGATATAAGGATTAACGCAGGCGGAAACTATTGGCCAATTGACCCTACCATGTTTAAGGATGATTTTACATTAACGCAAACTCCTTACTGGCAAGGTAAATTATAACCCTTTAAAAGATCATAAAATGAAAAACATAAAAATATTTGCATTCATATTATTTGCGGCAACCGGGTTGTTGTCCTGCAAAAAGAGTTATGTAATTGGCGGCAGCCTTTTTAAGGCCAATGTTAATATGACCACGTACGACTATCTGAAAACAAACCACACGTTTGATACGCTGGTAATTATGATAGATAAAATGCAGCTAAAGAACGATGTAAACAGCAGCGGAACCTTTTTTGCCCTTACCAATTATTCTATCCATAATTTCCTGATCGCTAAACAAACACAATTACAGTTTCAGTTAAATGATGAAAACTTCAAGTTGAAATTTGATTCGCTTGATTTTACATCACTTAAAGACTCATTACGGGCTTACATGTTTAAAGAAAAATATACCCGTGATAATTTAAATCAAACCGGCGTTTACGCAACTACGCTGGATGGTGAAAAGAGGCTGATAAACTTGCGGGCGACCACTGATTATACCAGCAGTATCTTTACTACAGATCCGCAGTACATTTATCTTACCAAGGTAGTGCCTTTAACACCCGGGGGACCGGTTCCGGTTGATATTACCGGTGTACAACAGGTTGATCCAAGCCAGTTACTTACCACGCTCTGTCAAACTACGGGGATAATAACCACTACAGGGGTTTTGCATGTGCTCAGTAACAGCCATACATTTACCTATTTTGATGATACATTCAATTGATAATTTTAGATAAGCTAAGGAAATGAAAATAAATTATAAAATTTTGATTGCTGTTTTTACAGCTGCAAGCGTAGTAGCCTGCGTAAAGGCACCCCACGGTTTTCTAAGCAGCCAGATCCGTTACCGCGATAGCCCGATACAGGTTCAGCGGGGTAATGTGGTACAAACATCGGCTGTTGATAATGATGGCTCAAGCGCGCCGGTTACTTACAAATTGCTTGATATCCGCGACGCGGTTACGCATAAACATGCCGATTCAATATACGCAAACCGTCCGCGATATGTGTATATATCGCAATTTGACCCTAATGTTGATACTACGGTGGCGTTACTTAACAGTACCCGCAAACTGGTTAATTCGCCAACGTTTGATTTTAATGTGCATACCGGCGGGTTTACTTTTTACGGTACTACCGCCACCGCACCGGCCGGGAAGTATGAGTTTGATATAAGCGCGACCAACGAGAACGGTACTAAAACATTTAAGAACGTAGCTTATTTTAACTTGTTTGACGGTGACGTAGCCGAAATTGATGCCGGGGGAAGCGCCTGGTTCCAGGATAACAGTACTGCAAATGGTGATACAGGTAACCCGCCTGTTACAGTTCAAAAATTATCTAATAATGGTACACTGGCTATTTTAAAAATAGTTGATGAGCATGGTACCCCATTTAACCCTAAGAATGGCGAGTATATTACCCGTGGTGACAGAAGTGATTTTACAACTTTTGCCAAGTTTCACCCGGTAATTGTATCGGATACATCGTTGACCTGTAATTTTGAAGTAATTCCTTTTCCTTTCCAGGGAGCTGCACAAGGGTTTACTATTTATTATCGGATACCAAGCAAATTTGCAAAATTTGATGCAGGTTATACCCCAACATCTGCCAGGATTTACAGTGCTAACCCTCGTTTCACTGTTAGGGTATTCCAGGCAGGTACTTACCTGATTACGGTGACAGTACCGCACGTTACACGTGACCCTATATAAGAAAGATCAATAATATGTTAATACTCCCGGCGTAATCGTAACGATGCGCCGGGTTTTTTTAGTCTATATGGGTTGTTGTAATTTGGGGAGATTGATTTCAAATAATGATGATCGTTACACTCCTATAAAATGAGAAATTTTTTTCGAAATCTACCTAAACCGTTATCTGCGAGGTGCTTTTGCTTTCTGTCATAAATTGCTCTTAATGCAACAGCATATTCACCATTGCTTAGTTTGCAGGTTATGTTTCATGAAGGTAGTTACCACATACAATTTCATTCAGGTCCCCGCAGCATCTCCTCATCGAAGACCCTACGAAAAACTAAAATGTCAATTTGATTAGTCGGGATGGCAGGATGATTATCCGGCCATTTATATCTATGATATTCAGTACGTTATATCGAAAACAAACAGGAACGGGCACCGAATAGGGCACATATAATGTGTTTTTGTTTGGTGGCTTTTGTTCCCTGTTTATCCGTATAAATGATAGTCAATGAACTTATTATAACAAATATAAGGAATTTTTTAATTAAAAAAGGCATTTATTTGGATGACGCAGTTTGTCCGGTGAGGTTTGCCGCCATGCAAGTCCATTTGCACACTGCCCCATTTCACCTGTAAAGCAACCAAAAGCGGGAGCCGGGTAAAATGTCAAGGCCGCTGAAAAACAAAACACTATTGCCCGCTTGTATAGCTCATTTTATCCCGACGTAGGCTATCTTTGCTTTACAGGTGAATGAGGAGTGCATAAAAAGGAATTTGGACGGTTTGATGGCGGCAATAATGGCAAACGATAGCGAAAGTTTATTTACTCGAAATTTTATAGACCTTTTTATTTCTGGCGGCTCATGTATTGGGAATGCTCAAATAAATCATCTATTAAATGCATAATAATATCATAAAACAGTAGCGTATTTTTTATATCATCCTGCTGTACTTACTCTGCGGAATCCCCCCGGTGCAATTGCTATAATTATTTCTTTAAACTTTTCACCTGAAAGCAATTCTTGACCTCACCCGGTGATAGTTCTTTAAATTCCATATTGAGGTATATTAATCTTATTTATTATAAAATATTCTTGCAAATAAAAAATATTTTATAATTTAGAAAAACCATGTAGTATAGTAGCCTTTATACCTTAATCATCACAACAATGTACAACAGAGCCCATAATCCTTAACGAACAATCGTTTTCCCGGCTTGCACGTAATAACAGAGATTTTAGATAAATTCCAGATCTGTCAGTTATAAACAAAACATTCCGGTATAGTCACGCTATAATTAGATTTAAACCCCAGTCCTTATCCATTATGCATAAAAAGATTATTTGCCTGCTGTTCAGCCTGGCAGGTTTCGTAAACTCCGTTGTTAAGGCGCAGAGCCCGGTCAGTGTTGACCTGAGCACCGGCACCGCCAATGTAAATATTTCCTTATTCAATGTAAAAAGCGGAAGCCTGTCCGCGCCGGTCGGGGTTTCCTACAGCGCCACAGGTGTCCGGGTTAAAGATAAAGAAGGCAGCGCGGGTATGGGCTGGCAGCTAGCAGCCGGCGGCGGCATCACCCGCGATGTACGGGGCTTGCCGGATGATTGCACGAAAAACCTGCAAAACGCGGTGCGTAAAGGCTGGCTGTATAATACGAACGGCACCAAGATCAACAGTTTCAGTCCGGGTATCGGGAGCTGTACCAACGAGGCGGCTAATGTAAGCTATATCAACACTAATTTTTCCGACCTGTCAGATATCGAACCGGATATATTTTTTGTAAACGCGCCCGGCCTACCATTTTTTAAATTAATGTTCGACAATAACCACACGATACGTACCATACCTTACGAGGATGTTAAAGTAAGTTATACCACAGCAGCAGACAGTTCGATCAACTCATTTACCATTATCAATGATAAGGGTGTAAAATATGTGTTTGACAGCACTGAAAAGACGGTAAAATACACCTATACAAATAACGTTGCAAATGTTACCTATCAAAAAAACTATTTTAGCCAATATGCGAAATCGGGCGGCTTGGTGAATGATCCAAAGGGAATCTCTTACATTGATGCCTGGTATTTGTCGACGGTGACCGACCCTGCCGGAAATTATATCCTGTTTGGCTATGATTGTATCTGCACCGATCCTATAACTGGTGGTGGCCCCGATTATACTATACATTCTGTAGATTCTACGAATCTTGCTGTTGGTGCTGCATCAAATACGTTTACTAAAAACTTTCAATTTTTAACTAATTATCAGTTGACCCCGCTTTATCTTAAGATGATTTATTTCGGCGATAATAATAGTGGTAAGGTTGCCCTTGCTTTAAGCTATACAGTGTCCGTCAATAATGTACCGATGGTAAGCTCAATCACAGGTTACGGGAAGACCACCAATTTTTCTTATGTATCTACCTCCACCTCTTATATGAGCCTTTTGCGGACCATAAATTCATCACCCGATGGCAGCCCCGATCCGCAAGGTTACACGTTCGATTACACCGGTGTGACCAATGTTTTACCCCCCACTGCTAATATTGCGTTTGGGGACTCTACCTCCAGGAGCATAGACTATTGGGGCTATTATAACGGAAGCACGGCCACTACCTTGATCCCACAAACCTATGTGAACCCGTCGAACACGAGTTATGAACGTTACCGTTCCGTTACGCCCACCAATAATACAGCGACCTATCCTTATATGTTAAGCGGCGCCTCGAGAAGTGTAAACCCTGCTACCATCGCGACGGCAAGTTTAAGCAAGGTCACTTATGCCCAGGGCGGCACGACGACCCTGACCTATGAGCCCAACGATTTTTATGATCCCACGGCACAGGCAGTCGTACAGGGTGGCGGCATCCGCATCAAACAGATTACCGATTATGACGGGATCAATACCGCGAATAATATGGTCAGGAATTATAGTTATACCGATACTGCCACCAACCGTACCAGCGGCAAGGCGATCGCCATGCCGGTATTCGCCTTTACTATCCCTTATACAGGAGCAGGCACTGCACTTGACCAGTGGAACTATTCAACCATACGCTCGGAGTCGAATCTTTCCCCGGAAAACAATACGGTCGTTTATACTTATGTAAAAGAAAGCTCACCGGGTATCGGTGGAACGGTCTACCAATATCTGTCTCCTGCAACCAATTGGGATACCAGCGCTTCACCGGACTGGACCCCAACGATCACCAACGTATCACGGCCGACCTGTGTTGCAGACGGATTTATGGTCAATGACAGGAACACCTATCCCTTTCCGCCAAATACGAATTTTGAATTTGAGCGTGGACTACTCAGTAAAACCATAACATATAACAATACAAATCGTGAAGTCAGCGAAACCAGCTACGCCTATACCCGGACGAACGCGCCCCTGGTGATCACGGGCCTGAAATTTGAGTTGAACAATTCACTGACTGCTTTCGCCAAGTACACGATTTATGCAACAACCAGCGAGCTCACCACGCAAGCGACCAGTAAAATATTTGATGCCCAGACGCAAACGCTGTCGCAGCAGTCTACGGCCAACTATTTTTACACCGGCGCACAACATAAATTGATAACCCGACAGCAGACCACTAAAAGTGATGGTACCGTCCAAAACGATTATATTACCTATACAAAGGACTATACGATTACTTCGCCCGGTTCGGATTCTACAGCTAATGCGATCTACCGCCTGCAAAAGCTAAATATTAACACACCTGTTGAAAACTACAGCCAGGTTACCAAAGGCACTACGACAACTACAGTGGGTGCGCAACTGGTGAAATTCAAAACCGTACATCCCATTGGTTTATCCAGCTACTTATACATGCCGGCTCAACGATTGAGCTTTCTTGGCGTCGATTCGTTGAATGCGAATGGGGTAAGTAATTTCGTAGCCTCTGCGATTACGTCAGGTACTTTTACCAATGACAGCCGGTACCTCGGAAGGGAAAATGATATTGCTTATGATTTTGGGGGTGCGCTGGTCACCAGTGACGATAATCACCAGCATGAGCGCACTATGATCGTTGATTATAAAAGCGGCGGATTGCCGGTGGCAAGCTTTCCGAACGCGCGGTATGATGAGATCGCCTATAACGATTATAACAGCGAAAGCGCCCCGGTCGGTTTTACCAAGACATCCTATAGTTATAGCACCAACAGCCGCAGCGGACAATATGCTTTATCGCTGGAAGCAAACACTGCGCTTACCCGAACAATAAGCAAAAACCCTTTGGCCAGGAACTATATCTTTTCAACCTGGGTCAACTCAACAGCAGCAGGAACGATTACCATTACGGTTAATGGAACAAATTATACCTTACCTTACGCGAATACCGCTGGTACCTGGCAATATTATGAAAAGGCAATCCCGGCAAGTAGCTTGCCTGTCAGTTTTGTTACGCAGTTCCAGAGCAACGTGGCCATCCTGATCGATGATGTATTCTTTTATCCCGATGTTTCAGAGGTATCTTCGATAGCCTATAACCCGGTCAGTTTCCAAAAAACGGCAGTCACCAATACCAACGGCGTAGCGCAATACTATGACTATGATGTTTATAACCGTTTGGCGCATGTGTACGACCAGGATAAGAATATAGTAGAAAAGAAAAGCTATTTTGTTACGGCTGCCCAGGCGGCAGCACCCAGTCTGACAATCGGTTACAGCCCGTCTTCGGTATTAACAACCACGCCGGTAACATTTACAATCAGTGGCCTGCCTGCCAATTCACAGAACCAGTCACTGGCTACCTGGAACTTTAACGATGGCAGCCCTACCGTAAACGGATTCTCGCCTGTCCACACATTTATCACAGCTGGGAGCCATACCGTTAACCTTACGGTCAATTCGCCGCTTTTCGCGACCTCGTCGGCAAGTCAAACCTTCACGGTTTCAACACCGCCACCGCCGCCCGTCAATCTTCCGGTAACCGTATCGGGTAATACTTCAACAAATGAGATCACTCAGATAAACTTTTACCAGGCGGGCGTCCTGAAATATAGCTACTCTTTTGCCGTTGGCAGTGCCAGCCCGCCACCATGCAATGTATTGCAGGGAATTTACGATATCCAGGTAACCTATGTAAAAACAGGATTAACAGCGTTTAAAAGTTTCTATTACGATACCGATGTGATTTCAGGATGTGTGAACTTAAGCACAGCGCCCAGTCCGACCACGATTACCGGGGTAAACTTGTCAAACAGTACGTCACTCACCTTTACACTAAGCTCAAGTACCTGTTCACTTTAAACGAGATTATAGTAATAAAACCTTATCGCACGATGATTAACCTAAAAAAAACTATAATGACCATAACCCTCTTTAGTTTATGGTGCATCCAATATACGTATGCCCAAACGCCGGGTTTTGTGCAGGACGACATTATTAAAGTTGCCGGAGTAACCACGGACGCGCAGGTTGGCACACTTAACTTAACGCAGAAGATCACCAGGCGCACCTTTGTAGACGGGCTGGGCAGGGCCATACAGTCTGTTGCCATACAAGCCAGCCCAGCGCAAAATGATATGGTTCAACCGGTAGCTTATGATAACCTCGGGCGCCAGGTTAAGAGCTACCTTCCTTACGTCAGCAGCACAGCCACCGGTCTGTATCACTCAGCGGCACTAAGCACGGAGCAGGCAGCATTTTACAACAACGGCGTAGCCAATAAGGTGGCCGATGATGCCTCGCCTTTCAGCCAGCAGGTGTTTGAAAACAGCCCTTTACAGCGCTTGCTGCAGTCAGGATCTGTCGGCGCTAATTTCCAACCGGGTGTTCACTATACCTTAATAAAATATACAACCAATGTCGCTGCCGACAACGTGATTCAATGGGGCACGGATGGCACTTACATCGGCGCTTGCACAGCGGGTGTTTTGTCAGTAACGGATGCCACAGATGCCGATGGTAAGGAAACAATAGTGTTCAAAGATTTGAACGGTCAAACTGTTCTTAAAAGACAACTGGCAAACCAAACGGTAAACGGCGTAGCTGAAACCTATTTTGACACCTACTATATTTATAACAGCGCGGGTCAGCTGATCTATCTGGTTCCGCCCAAGGCACTGGCATTGATGGTGCATAACGCCAGCTATAGTTTGACACAGGCCGGCGTAAATAAACTCATTTTCAGCTATAAGTATGATACGATGGGCCGACTGATCAAAAAGATCGTACCCGGTTCTGCAGAAATAGATATTATTTATGATACCATGAACCGGCCCGTTTTGATGCAAGATGGTAATCTGCGCGCCGGGCATCAATGGAACTACATAAAGTATGATACCAAAAACCGCCCGATCAGCCAGGGGATCTATACGGATGTTACCCGAACCACGCTGGCTGCTATGCAAAGTTATGTTAATACCGTTACTCCAGGTTATGAGAGCAGAGCATCAACCTCACCCTATTACAGTAATGCCGTGTTCCCGAATACCGGACTCGAACCGTTGGCATACGTGATATTTGACGATTATGACCTGAACCTGGATGGAACGGCCGACTACAGCTACACTACGCAAGGACAAGGACTTACAGGTGAGGCTGCGCAAACTACACTTAGCCGTGGTATGCCTACTATTATTTTCAGACGTACAGTGGGTCTGGGCCTGGGCAATATCTGGCTGGCCAGTGTCGCCTTTTATGATAAGCATGGCAATGTGATCCAGGTGAAGAGCAACAACCAGTTGGATTACACCAGCCAAACCACGCTTACCGATACCAAAACCAGCGTGCCTGACTTTACGGGTAAAACCCTGCAAACACTGGTAGTAAAAGTTACCGGCACAACACCAGTCACCAATAAGGTACTCACTACCATGAATTATGATGCAGCGACCGGAAACCGCCTGGTGTCGGTTGACCAAACTTACAACAGCCAGGCAGCGGTTCGTATCGCAGCTTATGCTTATAACGAAGCGGGGCAATTGGTAACCAAGCAGTTGGGTAATATTAGCGGCACTACAGGTACTACTTATCTACAGAACGTGGATTACCGTTATAATATCCAGGGGCGGTTAACTACTATAAATAACAGTACCCTGACCAATGACAGCGGCACTACCAATACCAACAGCGATACCAACGACCTGTTCGGCATGCAGATCCTGTATGACCAGGCAGATGCAAATCTGGGAACAGTGACACCGAGTTATACCGGCAACATCAGCGCGGTGAAATGGATGTCGAAAAACTCATCGGGAACTAATACGAATGAGCGGAGTTTTAAATATACCTATGATAAGCTGGACCGCTTTGCAGGGGATGCCTATGCAGAACGATCAGGCGGTACAGGCAGCTTTAACCTGAATACAGGCTATTTTGATGAAAGCAATGTCGCCTACGACGAAAACGGCAACATTTTGAGCATTAACCGTAAAGCATCGGGTACAGCCATTGATCAATTGGCTTATACCTATGACACAACTAACCCTAACCGGTTGTTAACAGTTACGGATGGCACGGGTACAAATTATACCGGTGCGGGTTTCAGGAACCTGACCGGGATTTCGACGGCTTATGCTTATGCCAGCAACGGTAATTTGACCAATGATTATTATAAAGGGTTGACCATAGGGTACAATGAGCTGAACCGTACCGATAAGATTACAATCACAACATCACGTTATATCAACTATACCTACGACGCAGCCGGCAGCCTGATCCGCAAGCAGGCCTATGACGGCGGTACGCTGCAAACAATGACCGATTACATCGACGGTTTTGTTTATGTAAACAGCATTCTGAGCTACCTGCCGATGCAAGAGGGCAGGGTCATGAACGTAAGCGGTACGCTTAAGCCCGAATATATCATTGCCGACCAGCAGGGTAACGCGAGGTTCAGCTTCCAGAACAACGGCTCTGGGGTCGCACAGATCATCCAGGAGAACAGTTATTACGCTTCGGGGCTGATCATGCCGAACAGCCCGGTGAACATGCCGACCACGCCAAACAAGCAATTGTACAACGGCGGCAGCGAATGGCAGAACGATTACAGCAACCTGCCTGATTATTACCAGACTTTTTATAGGAATTATGATGCCGCTTTAAGTAGATTTGTAGCGGTTGATCCGGAAGCTGAATCCGCAGAAAGTATGACAACTTATCAATATGCAGGTAATAACCCGCTGGCTAATAACGACCCGATGGGTAACATACTGCAAGCTCTTTTCAGTCAGGAGGATCGCCTTAGCAATCTTGTAGGTGGCGGCGCTAATTTAAGTGAACTGATGGATAGTGGCGGTGGATTTGGCGGTGCTTATGATCTTTTCGGATATCTAGATGGTGACAGCAATCCTCTCGGGGGCAGTATTGGTTCAGGCCGTGGAGGACTTATGGATCAAGTGGCGGCTTACGGAACCGGTGATCTTGAATTATCACAATTAAGTTCCGGTGCAGTGAGACAGTTGGCGTTAAATGGCAATAAAGATGCTACAGAATACTATGGAG
>JAQBOP010000106.1 GCA_028287975.1 Mucilaginibacter sp.
ATGCAACGCCATTGCGAGAACGCGCTCAAAGTTGCCCAAACTTTACAAAGCAATCCACATGTAACATCAGTGAAATATCCTTTCCTGCCGGATCATCCGCAGTATGAGATCGCTAAAAAACAAATGACAATGGGCGGCGGTGTATTTTGCATGGAACTGAAAGGCGGATTAGCCGCCGGCCGTAAATTTTTAGATGCTTTACAAATGCTTTCAGTTACTGCTAACTTGGGCGATACCCGTAGCATCGCGTCGCATCCGGCAAGTACCACACACTCCAGGTTAACCGATGCCGAAAGATTAAATGTAGGCATTACCCCGGGATTGATCCGTATATCTACCGGGCTTGAAAAAGTTGAAGATATTATAGCTGATATTACTCAGGCTTTAGAGAAAAGTGCAGGTTGATCCTGCACTTTAAATCTATCTCACATCATACAAAACTGTATGTTTTTATGGGCAGTATCATGCCTCTTCCAATAATTCTTATTCGCTGTAATACAGCACGTTTTAGTTGATTTTTATGTATGGCATTGCAATTGTCTATACAGGTCAACATCTGCCTTGTTTAAGGCAGATCAACTAAAACAACAATTATGAAAACAGATTTAAAAAAGACCGCCCTTATCATCACAGGAGTACTGTTAAGCGGGGGTGTATTTGCCCAAACTACAGACTCTATCAAAACAGAGTACGTTCAGCCATTTTCGCCGGTTTCGTCATTTCGTACCTGGTCAATAGGCGTAAACGCAGGTATTTTAACCCCTTATTCAATTTTTAGAGGCAGAACAGAAGATTATGTTCATGCAGGTACCGATCTTGGTTACAGCGCTTATATCAAAGACCAGGTTTTACCTTCATTGGGTTTCCAGTTAAGTTATTTAGGGGGAAAGATTTCAGCTACTCAGGCACAGGATCCTTCACTTACCAGCTACACAACAAAGCTAAAATATGCTGTTGACCTAAGTGCTAACTTTACCCTTGCAAACATTAGCTGGAGAAATAATAAAAATGCTATTCAACCTTACCTTACTGCCGGTTTTGGTATGATGGGTTATACCCCAACTACGGTGTTTGCTAACGGGCAACCCAATGATTTTGGTCATATCGTTAAAAATGGTTACGTGCCTGTAGGTGCTGGTTTTAAAATTAACCTGTCAGAAGGCATAAATCTTGATCTGGGTTACCAGGTTGGCTTTGTTGACGGAGATAACCTGGATGGCTCTAACTTCGGTACAACTAATGATAAATTTTCATACGGACATATCGGTTTAGAGTTTGCTTTAGGTGGCAAATCAAAACCACAGTTGGCTGTGCATAATCCTGTATCATCAATGCGCCATGAATACTTATTAGACGAACAAAGATTGCAGACCCAGGTTGACGCACAAAAAGCAGCGAACGATCAGTTACGCAGTGATTTAGATGCCACCAAAAATGCTTTGAATACAACCAATGCTAATCTTGCTAAATTTACCGCCGATAGTGATGGTGACGGTGTTCCTGATTTTTATGATAAATGCCCGGGTACACCTGCTGGTACTAAGGTAGATGGTTCAGGTTGTCCGCTGCCTGTAGCAACAACAAAAATATATGTTACAGAAGAGGATAAAAAAGTAGTTAAAGAAGCTATCAAGAATCTTGAATTTGATTTTGGTAAAGCAACTATCCGTGAACACTCTTTCCCAAGCCTGGATAAAGTAGCTCAATTATTAATTGACAAAAACTTTAGCTTGAAATTAGCCGGCCATACAGATAACGTAGGTTCTGATGCTGCTAACCTTAAGTTATCTAAGGACCGTGCAGAAGCTATCAAAACCTATTTGGTAGGTAAAGGTGCTAATGCATCACGTATAGAAGCTACCGGTTATGGTAAATCACAACCTATTGCATCTAACAAAACTGCAAAAGGTCGTCAGATAAACCGTCGTGTAGAATTCACATTATTTTAATCTGCAATAACTATAAAAAAGAAAACCCCGGCTATTTTGGCCGGGGTTTCTTTTTATAAATGTTTCTTATTAGTTATATATAAACTCACCAAATTCAGACCGGATGGTAACCTGCTTGGTTCCGGCAGCTTCAACGCGGCCGATGATCTGCGCCTCAACACCAAAGCTTTTTGATATGGCTATCAGGTCGTTAGCAATTTCTTGCGGTACATAAAGCTCCATGCGGTGTCCCATATTAAATACCTTGTACATTTCCTGCCAGCTTGTTTTTGATTCTTCCTGGATCAGTTTAAAAAGGGGTGGGATAGGGAATAAGTTATCTTTAATAATATGTAGCTGATCAACAAAATGCAGCACTTTGGTTTGTGCGCCGCCGCTGCAATGTACCATACCGTGCACCTGGCTTCTGTATTTATCTAATATCTGTTTAATGATAGGAGCATAAGTACGGGTTGCTGATAGTACCAGCTTGCCTGCATTAACCGACTGCCCATCACCAATATTTATCGGATCTGTAAGGCCTTTAGTGCCCGAGAATATCAATTCGTACGGAATAGCCGCATCATAGCTTTCGGGATATTTATCGGCTATGGTCTTATTGAATACATCATGTCTTGCAGAAGTTAATCCGTTTGAACCCATGCCTCCATTATACTCTTTTTCATAGCTGGCCTGGCCGTATGATGCAAGGCCAACAATAACATCACCGGGTTTTATGCGGTCATTTGATATCACGTCGCGGCGCTTCATCCGGCAGGTAACTGTAGAATCGACAATTATTGTGCGAACCAGGTCGCCCACATCGGCAGTTTCGCCGCCTGTCGAATAAATGCCAATGCCTGCATCTCTCAATTCTGCCAGTATTTCTTCAGTGCCGTTTATTATTGCGGCTATAACCTCACCCGGTATCAGGTTCTTATTCCTGCCGATGGTTGATGATAGTAAGATATTATCAGTAGCGCCAACACAAAGCAGGTCGTCCAGGTTCATGATAATAGCGTCCTGTGCAATGCCCCGCCAAACAGAGATATCGCCTGTTTCTTTCCAATAGGTATAAGCAAGCGAGGATTTGGTACCGGCCCCGTCAGCGTGCATAATGTTGCAGTAGTCCGGGTCGCCGTTCAGGATGTCAGGAATGATCTTACAAAATGCTTTAGGAAATATGCCTTTGTCTATATTTTTAATTGCGTTGTGTACATCGTCTTTTGAGGCAGATACGCCTCGCTGATCATATCGTTGCGAAGAAACCATGGGCAAATATACGCTTAATGTCGATATTCATTTGTTTAAGACATTGCTTGTTTCACGAAAGTGTGAAACAAATGAAACAAGTGAAACAAGATTTTGAATCAAATATCTGATAATCAGTTTTTTATTAAAAACCCGTGAAACAAAATAAAACGAAGGATAAGTCAGTAAATTTATAGCTAAAAAAGTTATAAATGGCTGTATATGAATTGCTTGTATTTTAGTTAATTTTTGACCGGTGAAAATGTTAATCCATATGTTGATATTCGGTTTATCTTATCAACCGACATTTAAAACATGGTAGTTTGGCAAGCATTCATTTTGTGCAAAAAATTGCAATATCCGTCAAAATAAAGCAGAAAAAATCATTATTTGCACGGATCCGTCATTATGCTTCAGGATTGCATATCTCACCCGTTCAATAATTATATTCCAACAAAAAAGCCCCGCGACGCGGGGCTCTGAATATTATTTAATAAATAACAATTCTCTAAACTTTGGCAGTGGCCATAACGAGTCATCAACCAGTTGTTCCAACTTATCAACGTGGTAACGTATCGGCTGGAAGTACGATTTTACTTTTTCATCATAAGTAATGGCTTTTTCGCGCAGGTCTTCAATATCATTTGCTTTCTTACGTTCGGCAACCATGTGGTCTACGTTTTCTTTAATGAAATTAATGTGCTCAGATAATTTATTGATAATGTCCAGTTGAACCTTGTAAACAGAACTGTCTAAGCCAAGGTCTTTCAGGCCTTTTGCATTTTCAACCAGTTTGCTCTGATAATCAATCGCCGATGGGATAATAACGTTCATTACCAATTCGCCGATAACACGCGCTTCTATCTGAAGTTTCTTGTAAAAGCTTTCTAAAAGTATTTCGTGGCGGGCGTGGGCCTCGCGTTTGGTAAATACGGCGTTCTCGGCATATAATACTTCAGATTTCTCTGAAATAAACGCGTCAAGTGCTTTTGGCGTGGTTTTAAAGTTTGACAAACCTCTTAGCGCCGCTTCTTTTTCCCAATCCTCGCTGTAACCATTACCCTCAAAGCGGATGGTTTTTGATTCTTTAATGTATCGTTTGATCACCATTAATAAGGCAACGTCTTTCTTTTCGCCTTTCTTTAATAATTTATCTACATCGTATTTAAATTTCTTTAGCTGGTCTGCAACTATCAGGTTCAAAATAGTCATTGGGCTTGCAGAGTTGGCTGACGAGCCTACCGCGCGTAACTCAAACTTATTACCGGTAAATGCAAACGGCGATGTACGGTTACGATCGGTATTATCCTTTAAGATCTGTGGGATCTTAGGGATCCCCTGCCATAACAAAGCCTCATCCTTAACCTTCTTGCTGATGCGTGATGTTTCTATCTCATCTAACAGCTCACTTAACTGGCTGCCAAGGAATATAGATATAATAGCGGGAGGGGCCTCGTTGGCGCCTAAACGGTGGTCGTTGTTTACAGACGCGATAGACGCCCGTAAAAGATCAGCATGTTCATACACCGCTTTAATAGTATTAACAAAGAAGGTAAGGAACATTAAGTTGTTTTTTGGCGTTTTGCCAGGCGACAGCAGGTTTTTGCCGGTATTAGTGATCATTGACCAGTTATTGTGCTTGCCTGATCCGTTGATGCCTGCATAAGGTTTTTCGTGGAGTAACACCTTAAAGTTATGGCGTTTTGCTACGCGATCCATCAGATCCATCAGCAATTGATTATGGTCGATAGCCAAATTTATTTCCTCATAAATAGGGGCGCACTCAAATTGTGATGGCGCAACCTCATTATGGCGTGTCTTTAATGGGATCCCTAATAACAAGGACTCCGTTTCCATATCCTGCATAAACGCGTATACACGCTCAGGGATCGAACCAAAATAATGATCCTCTAATTGTTGATTTTTAGCCGACATGTGGCCAAACAGGGTACGGCCTGTTAAATAAAGATCAGGGCGCGCATTAAATAAGGCGATATCAACCAAAAAATATTCCTGCTCTATACCTAATGATGCATTTACTTTCTCAATACTCTTATCAAAATAATGACAAACATCTACCGCTGCTTTATCTAAAGCGCTTACTGCTTTTAGTAAAGGTACTTTATAATCAAGCGCCTCGCCGGTGTACGAAACAAAAACAGTTGGGATACATAAGGTACGCGCCATTAAAAATGCCGGCGATGATGGATCCCATGCGGTGTAACCCCTTGCCTCAAAAGTATTACGGATGCCGCCGCTTGGAAAACTTGATGCATCAGGCTCTTGCTGTGCCAGCGCATCGCCCGAAAATACTTCTATCGCACCGCCGTCAGCAGTGGGTTCAAAAAAAGCGTCATGTTTTTCGGCGGTGGTACCGGTAAGTGGTTGGAACCAATGTGTA
>JAQBOP010000115.1 GCA_028287975.1 Mucilaginibacter sp.
CTGTGGTCTATCCGATTGCAGTAATTATTGCAAGCTCGCTCTTATTTATAGATTACCTGCTTACACAACGAACCGGCAAAACAGAAACCGGTACAGCATAATTATTCTACAGGTACCATTTTTAAACAAACTGCCGAGTCTAATAGCAGGGTATTATTATGGTTTTGCGTTAACTTACCGGTAGTCTTATTAATGTTAAATACGTTAACGCGGGTTTTGGTACCAACCAATATGAAATTGCCGGTTGGATCAATCACAAAATTACGTGGATTTTCGCCATCCGTTTTATTTCGGCTGACATACGTCAATTTGCCGCTTACCGGGTCAATTGCATATACTAAAAGCTCGTTAGCAGTACCACGGTTAGTGGCGTATAAAAACAACCCGTCCGGCGATACATGGATATCCGCAGCGCCATTTATACCCTTAAAATCGTCGGGCATCATTTTAACCGTTTGTAATTCTTTCAGCTTACCATCATCATAACTAAAGGCAGTAATGGTAGCGGTCATTTCCTGTACGTTGTATAAGAATTTTCCGTTGGGCGAAAAATCGCTGTGGCGCGGACCGGCACCACCTGCGGTACTGGTAAAAGCAGGCGTGGCAGGCGTTAACGGCGGAACTTTTGACGCGCGATAACGAAATACATTTATTTTGTCCGTACCAAGGTCAGAGGCCAATAAGTATTTATCGTCTGATGACAGTACTGTAGAATGTACGTGTGGCTGCTGTTGTCTCATTTGATCGGGCCCTTTACCAATATCTTGTATAGTTTGGGTTGATGCGCCCAATGAACCATCCTTATTAATCGGGAACACCTGCAAGTTGCCGCCGCCATAATTGGCGATGAACACATTTTTCCGGGCCTTATCAACAGATACATAAGCTGGTGAGCCGACAGATTTCTGTGTATTTATCAGATCCAGTTTTCCGGTAGTTTTATCAAACTTAAAAGCAGTCACGCCGCCTGATCCATCAGCATTATTCTCATTAACAGCGTATACATATTGGTGATCCTGGGTTACGGCCAGGTATGACGGGTTTGATGTTTCCACCTCGCTCAGGTAAGCAAGCTCACCACGCTCGGCATAAAAGCGGTACACATATATTCCTTTGCTGCTATTAACGCCGGCGCCGGTATAGGTTCCTATCAACACGTCGAATACTTTAGGACCGCCTTTGCCTTTTTTTTGCGCGAAGCCAAATACCGGTAATACAAGCACAAGCAACAACAATAACTTTTTCATAGCTCAATGAAGTTTATTAGGTGCAAGGTAATAAAATCCATAAAAAAACGCCCTGTGATTGCGGGGCTTTTTTTGCATAAGTATTATTTCACTCTTTTGCGATCTGTTTTAAATGGAACAGCTGAAACCTGATATTCATCTTCAAAAACAATATAACCAGGGTTTTTACTGGCAATTCGTTCTATTATTATATCATAGTGTTTTGCTATTTCAATAAAATCCTGCATTCTTTTAATATGTTCTTGAGTTGAATCTTTGAACCAGGATAATGATACTTCAGCATTATACTTACTCGTTCCTTTGGAAAACCTTGTCGGTTTTTCCAGGTTTTTGTCAAACCAATGCGATAGTTCCTTAAGCCTGTTTATGTGTTCCTCTTTGGTTAAAGAATGATCGTCACGTAAGTATTTAAGCGCCATAAATATGCCGGTTTCCAACTCCCCATATGGATTGATAAATTGCGTTATAAACCGAAGATACATTGAGCCTGGAACTTGTGTTTTATTATGCTTATAAAGAAAGTAAATTTAGCTTAAAAAAAATCACCCCGCTTATTTAACAAGAAGCGGGGTGAGCGTGCAACAAAGCAGTTATTGCCTGCTTTTATTTTATCAAATGCTTTAGCTGTATAACTTCCTTTTCGTCCAGGAAGCGCCAGCGGCCGCGTGGTAAGTCTTTTTTTGTAAGGTTGGCATATACTACCCTGTCCAGTTTTACAACTTCGTAGCCCAGGTGCTCAAACATACGGCGTACAATGCGATTCTTGCCGCTGTGGATCTGTACACCAATTTCTCTTTTTGATCCGCCGGTTACATACGCTACCGAATCTGGTTTTATCGGGCCGTCTTCCAGCTCCAATCCAAACTGTAGTTTATTCAGATCACCCTGGGTTAAGCTCTTGTTCAACTCAACCTGGTACAACTTGGTAATGTTACTGCGCGGATGCGAAAGTTTGTCTGCCAGGTCGCCGTCATTGGTCATCAACAGTAAACCTGTTGTGTTACGGTCAAGCCTGCCGATTGGATAAATCCGCTCACGACTGGCCTTTTCAACCAGGTGCATTACTGTGCGGCGCTCCTGCGGATCTTCGGTGGTAGTAATATAATCTTTGGGTTTGTTTAACAGAACGTAAACATTCTTTTCGCGTTTCAGGGTTTCGCCGTTATAACGGATCTCGTCCTTCATCGGGTCAACCTTTAATCCCAGTTCGTTCACCACTTCGCCGTTAACAGATACCACACCTGCAATGATCAGCTCATCAGCCTTGCGGCGTGAGCAGATGCCCGCGTTAGCTATATAGCGGTTAAGGCGGATCAGCCCGTCATCCTCTGCTTTTTTTGTTGGTTTTTTAGCGCGTAGTGTTTTTACCGGCGCATCCCTGTCGCGCGTTATTTTATCGTAAACCGGTTTGTCACCTGTCTTACGGAATGGTTTATCCCCTGCTTTAAATTCGCCCCTTACCGGTTTTGCGCTGGTAAACTTGCGTTCACCGGCCGGCTTATCATTTCGGCTAAAGCTATCAGGGTTTCTTTTTGGTTTATCCCCAAAATCTGCTCCTGTTGGTTTCCTGTTTCTTGGTGCATCGCTGCCAAAGCTCTTTTTAGGGCGATCATCACTCCCGTTGTCGCGGGTTCCGTATGGCTTGCTGCGCGGTGCAAAAGAGTCGTTGCCGAAAGATTTCTTCGGACGATCATCCTCACTGCCTGAAGGCCTGCCGGTGTACGGTTTGCTTCGGGGCGTAAAGGTTTTCTTTTCGCCTGATGCTTCGCTGCTACCGTAAGATCTTTTTGGTTTTTCTTCGTCTCCGCCTGTTGGCCTGCCGCTGTAAGGTTTGCGCGGGCCAAAGCTTTTCTTTTCGGCGCCTGATGAAAAAGAACTGCGCTCTGCGGCAGGGCCGCTTGAGTACCTTTTCTTTACACTATCGTTACCGGGTTTGTCTGTGCTTCTTGAAGACTTTCCGCGAGGGGAAGAAGATCGTTTATTATCGCCACTTTTTGAAGGTCCGTTTGATCTTCCGTTCCTTTCGTCGCGACCATTTGCTGGTCTTTTAAATACCATAGTTTTTAAGTTTGCGCTTTCGCAGCGTGAGGGTCAAAAGTACGGTTTTTTAGCGTGTTTTTATGGTTTTTTTCATTTTTTTTCACCGGTTCAAAAACTTGGTTTAAACCACTTTAAACATTGATTTTTAGGCTGTTTTCAAATCTTCAAAACACTAAGGGGGGTTTAAGTGTTTGACAATCTGCTTTATATACCATACCTTTGTACAACATTTACCAAAATGGATTGTTCTATGAATAGAAAAAAAATGATTAACAAACACTTAATTACGTGCTCCGTAATACTTGTGCTGGCCATCATTTTCAAGCTTAATATTTGCAGCACAACAGTGGCTAAACCGGTGCCGAAATCAACCCGGGAAATCTCAAGATTTATCGCTTACACTGATGTTACTGCAACCGATTACAGCTTCGCTGATGAAACACTTCCTGCTAATAAAACAGTGTACCGCAAAATGCAGTATTCACTAAAAAAACATAATTACAGGACTATTCAATCGCATATACTGCAAATTAAAGCCGAAAAGTTATTTCCAATAATTGAGCCAATTTTAAGGGCTTATGGTATTCCCGAAGATTTTAAATATTTGCCTTTGGTTGAGTCGGGGTTAAAAGAAGGTACTTCATCAAAAGGCGCAGCAGGTTTATGGCAATTTATGCCGGGCACCGCACGTACGTATGGTTTAAAGGTAAGACACGGTATTGATGAGCGCCTAAATATTCGTAAATCAACCATTGCAGCCTGCAAGTATATTAAAGAACTGCATACCGAATTTAACAGCTGGACGCTGGCCGCGGCCGCTTACAATAATGGTTCTATTAAATTAGCCAGGGCCATTAGAAAGCAAAGCGAGGACAATTATTTCAGGATGAAGCTAAACCGCGAAACGGGTACCTATGTGTACAACCTGATAGCGATGAAGGCCATTATTGATCATCCGCAAAATTATGGATACAATAGGTATTACACTTATTTACAGCCTAAAAACCCATTGCTATTGAATAGCACACTACTGTAAAATTTATTACGGAGCACTAAACGGCCCGACCTGTCCAGGTGACAGATCGGGCTTTTTTGTTTATCTTTGCGGGCTGTTTAATGAGTGGATTATTGAATTAGTGAATGAGTGATTAACAGGTATTTATTAAGCCTATCTGTCCATAATTTATCATTCACTAATTCACTAAATCGCTCATTCACTAATTAAAACATATGAGCGAAAAACATATAGACCTGGGCGAACAAAGTGAAGTTGAAGTTTACGGAGCACGGGTACATAACCTAAAAAATATTGACGTTTCTTTTCCGCGTAACCAACTGGTAGTTATTACCGGGTTAAGCGGCAGCGGCAAATCATCCCTGGCTTTTGATACCATTTATGCCGAGGGACAACGTCGTTATATGGAAACATTTTCGGCCTATTCGCGCCAGTTTATGGGCGGTATGGAGCGGCCGGATGTAGATAAGGTATCAGGCCTGAGCCCGGTTATTGCTATCGAACAAAAAACTACGAGCAAGAACCCACGCTCAACCGTGGGTACCATTACCGAGATCTATGATTTTATGCGTTTGCTGTTTGCCCGTACCGGCGATGCTTACTCGTATGTGAGCGGTGAGAAAATGGAGCGTATGAGCGAGGACCAGATCCTCAAAACTATTTTTGATCGGTTTGACGGACAGCCTGTAAATATCCTGGCACCGGTAGTTAAAGCCCGCAAAGGCCATTATCGCGAATTGTTTGAACAGATTCGCAAACAAGGATATTTAAAAGTTTGGATAGATGGCGCCATTGCCGATGTTGAACCCAAAATGCAGCTGGACCG
>JAQBOP010000116.1 GCA_028287975.1 Mucilaginibacter sp.
GGAAGATCAACCTTTTAGGAAATGCTTTACCTGTGGTCACACCATTAAATGAATAAACCCATTGGCCAGGGATATAATTGGTTTGATCCGAAGAATATACCGCGCTGATTTTTGGATAGCCTGTACGTTGCTGGTCAAAGAATGATTCTAAAGCATGACAGCCTTGCGCGTTTGATACCCATTTTTGAGTAATAATAGCTTGAATTTTTGCGTCAGTAGTGCCTGCAGGAAATGCAATTGCAGATTGAGCGGCATATGTTGTAGCAGCTGCGTCTGTAAGTCCATTAGCTTCAAACGAAGCTTTGATACCTGCCAGATATTCATCGGCTGCATTACCTGCCACACCATATCTTACGATTGCTTCTGCCTGTAAAAAGTGCGACTCTGCTGCCGATATGAACCAAACCGGATCTGTAGGTGTTTGTACCGGATTAGCAGCTGTAGCATAATCCGGGTTAGAACCATTGTAATCACCCTGATTGATTGATTTTGGAGTGGTGGATCCAAATAAAGGCACAATCCTCGGATCATTTACTGCTTCAAGATAGCTAATAAACGTAGTGCTGGCTTTAATGTTAGTAGTTGTATTCAACGACCGCTGATTATACTCAAAAAAAGGATTATCCTTATTAGGTGTATTAGTAAAGACATTACTCGGAATACCGGCATCAACAGACAAAAAACCAACACCATTAGCAAACAGCTTAGTTACTCCTGCCTGCGCGTCAGCCGGATAAGCGTTTATCATACGCAGGTACATTTTTAACTCAAGCGTGTTCGCAAATTGAGCCCATTTGGTCATATCACCCCCAAAAGTAAAATCTGTGGCTGCATCCGCTCCGGCAAGATCCACATTATAATTTGCTGCCAGTGCCGCGTCGATTTCTTTTATCAAACCTAAATATACGTCATGGCCTTTGTCATAAGTTGGCTGAGTAGCAGCCGCGCCTTGCAGCGCTTGTGTATAAGGAACCTGGTCGTACAAGTCCGCTAATACCTCGTAAGTATAAGCTTTCATACAAGTGCTCATTAACACGAAATTGTTTAAGCCTTTAGCTTTTGCCTGGGTAATTGACAATTGATAATCCTCTAATGCTCCTTGAAACAATTCGTTCCAATTGGCATTCAAGTCATTTTGGGTTAAGTTATAAGAATCAATATTTCTAAACTGATTGGCCGTTGTATATTGAGTATAATACTGTGACCAAAAACCACCTAATATCTGCAATTCGCCACCAATTCGTCCGGCACTTGAAGCTACAGCCGATGGAAACAACACTTGAGGTGTTGCTGTGCTCAATGGCGGGTTGTTAGGACTGGTATTTATGTTCGTGATCTTTTTACATCCAAACGCTATAAACGTTAATGCAAGGATCGCTATCGTTTTTAAATTATTTTTTTTCATGATATTAATTCAATTAAAATATAACATTTAATTTGGCGCCATAATACCTCATTGAAGGGCCGGCAGCGTCTTCGCCCATTTCGCCCCCAAGGCCGGTACCAGAGACACCCTGAACACCAATGTTACCTACCATTTCGGGATCAACATATTTGTTAGAAGCAGGTAACCAGGTATAAAGGTTTCTGCCAAATACGGATACCTTTATGGAAGAAGCACCGATATGACGCGCCACCGAACTTGGTATTTTATACCCTAATGTTGCCTCACGTAGTTTAACGTAAGTTTTGGTAAGAATTAAATTCTGAAATGACGTAGCCGGGTTATCAGAAATGTTATAATATGAATAATAATTGCTATGTGTTATAGCAGTTTGATTTTCAACATAACCTCCGGCACCATCTGATTGAACTGAACCAGGGATGATGAAAGGATTACGATCATTGTATTTAGTGTCAGCTGCTGCACCAACAAAATTCAACAAGTAAGCTGTATTTGAATACATTTTACCGCCTTGTTGATAATCAAGTGTAAATCCAAAATCAAAATCTTTAACCGTTAAATTACTGCTAAAGCCCATGTGGAATTGTGGCTGTATACTGCCAACAAGTGCCTGATCAGGGTCTTGAACTGGTAAACCTTGTGTATTAACAACCATATGCCCGTTTTCCATTAATGGCTGCGGTATTTCAAATTCGCCTAATGGATGGTTTTTTAAAGCGTAAAGATTTACACTGTAAATGTCATTTAAAAGTATTTTACTTGCTCCATCAGGTAAAGACAATACTGTACTTCTGTCTTCTGCAAATTGATAGTTCAGGTTCCAGGTAATATCCTTAGTTTTAATTGGTGTTACACCTAAAGATAACTCAATACCTTTATTTTGGGTTTTACCAAAGTTTAATAATTCATTTGCATATCCTGAACTTGCAGCAATCGGAACAAGTAATATCAATTTGTCCCGTTTTCTGTTATAAAAAGTCGCCTCTAATGTTACGCGATCATTCAGGAACCTGAATTCGCCGCCGATTTCTGTTTCTGTAATTTGCTCAGGTTGTAAAGCGGGATTATATAGGTTATTATTAACACTGTAACCCGCTACTCCGTTAATAGGGAACAATAATGAACCAAAACCCAAAGGAGAGTTGGTGGCAGATAGAGTATTAAGCGTTTGGTATGGGCCAGTATCACTACCGGTACGGCCGTAAGCTGCACGGAGCTTAGCAAAAGTCACACCCGACTCAGGCGTTAAGCCTAATGCTTGCGATAGAATAAATGATATATTAGCTGCCGGGTAAAAATAACTGTTATTTCCCGGAGATAATGTTGAAGTAACATCATTACGGCCTGTAACTGTAGCATATAAATAATCTTTATAGCCTACAGTAGCTGTTCCATAAAAAGCAAACTGCCTGCGATGAGAGTCTGTTTCTGTACTGGTTGCCGGCGCCAGGCTATTATTGATCTGGTAAAAGCCCGGGATAGCCAGATTGGTTATATAAGTACTTAATTGGCTATAACCTCTGTCATTATAGGTAGCACCTAAAGCACCGGTTAATGAGAAATCAGAACCAAATTTTTTATCAAACAGCGCCTGTAATTTGGTATCGTATTCAAAACTATTGTATGATTGCTCATAATCACTACCAGTGTCGTTAGCTCTTATAGCACTTTCAACATTATTACCCGCGTTCCAGCTGCCCGCGGTTGGTATACTAACGTTACTCCACCTTTTGTTATGTTCTGCAGTAACGTCAGCACCTTGCTGGAAATTTAATTTTACCCAATCAGCCAGCTTATAAGTAACATTTAACTGGCCAAACGTATGGTTATTAGTAAAATGAGAACCGTTTTCCGCTAAGTCATAATATGGATTTTCTGCGTACGGGGTAAAATAATTATCCGTGTTAAAGAAAACGTTTTTATAATCAGCCAGATCTCTGATCGGTATATCAGAAGGGATCTGCAATAATGATCCGTAAAAACCATTTCCCTGGGTCGTATTATTACCCCCGCCAGATAATGGAACCGAACCTGTTCTGGCTGTATAATTTAAAGTACCTGATATTTCAAGGTTTTTATAGGTAGTTGATGCACCAATTGAAAAGCTGTTCTTTTTAAACAGGTCATAAGGGCCTGGCAATATGCCATTGCTATAAACATTGGTGTAGCTAAAGTTGTATTTTGTATCCTGGCTACCACCGCTGATGCGTACGTTATTATCCATTTCAAGCCCGGTATCATAGGTATTCTGCACATTATCCTTAATAAAAGAAAATGGTTTCAGTAACTGTACATTACCAAGCGTGGCACCTGTTGCACCCCATGGCCTTAAAACACCATCGTATTTAGGGCCCCAGTCTCCGTTTTCACTCAATATAAAAACACCACCCCAACCTTGTCCAAACTCGTTCTGTGGAGTATAGGTAACAGCTGCCTGGGTTGCTGTTGTACTTGAGTTAAACTCAACTACCGGTTTACCTGCTTTACCTTTTTTAGTCGTGATCAATATTACACCATTTGAACCGCGGTTACCGTAAAGCGCTGTTGCTTCAGCTCCTTTAAGTATACTGATGTTATCGACGTTATTGTTGTCAACGTCATTGGCGTTATTACCGAAATCATAATAAGCATTCTGGCTTGGTGTTGAGTTGTCCAAAGGCACACCATCAATTACATATAAAGGCTGGTTGTCTCCGTTGATAGAACCATAGCCCCTGATAATTACTTTTGTTGTAGCACCCGGAGTTGAACCTGTTTGAGATATGTTAACGCCTGCAACCTTACCCTGAATACCGCTTAAAAGGTCAATAGGAGATGACCTGGTCATTGTTTCGCCTTTTACTGTAGTTTGCGAGTAGCCCAGTTGCTTTTTTGCCTGGCTGATACCTAATGAGGTTACAACAACCTCGTTCAGTTGCTTAGTATCCGGGGATAACTGCACATTAACTGAGCCGCTCCCTGTAACGGTAGCCTCTTGTGTTAAATAAGAAATGAATGAAAATACAAGTGTCGAGCCTACCGGCACATCAATCGAGTATTTACCATTCACGTCGGTTGGAACCCCTCCAACACTTGTCCCTTTGGTTTTTACTGTAACTCCCGGAATGGGTAGGCCATCGTCTTTGGCTGTAACCGTACCAGTAACAGTACGGTTTTGTGCAAATACTTGTGTTATACATAACACCAGAAAACACAAACTTACTAGTAGAAGTTTTTTCATGTTTTGTTAATAATAAGATCAGTTAATAGTTAATTAGTTATAAAAGTACTGTTCAATAATCAAACTCACAAATAAAATCAGCCAAAAACAAAAATATTTTTTTTGAAAAATCAATTTTATTCTCAATTTTTATTTTTTTTAGTACTTGGTATTGCATAATACAGTTTAAAACATATATCTTTGTCATATGATCGCAGAAAACACTCAAACACAAATGCGTAAGGGTATACTGGAGTACTGTATACTCTCCATCATCGCCCGCGATGAAACCTACGCGTCTGATATAATTGCCGAGCTTAAAAAAGCGCAACTTCTTGTAGTTGAGGGCACTTTATATCCGCTATTAACCCGTTTAAAAAATAACGGACTGTTAACTTATAACTGGGTTGAGTCAACATCAGGCCCGCCGCGCAAGTATTACGCGCTGTCTGACGAAGGCCATAAAATGCTGGAACAACTGGATAAAACCTGGCATGAACTTGCGTTTGCCGTGCAAACCGCCACCGGAAAAAAGAAATAATATCCAACCTCTAAAAAAAATCACATCATGAACAAAACTATCATTATAAATATAAACGGCACCGTTTTCCACATCGAGGAGGATGCCTACGAAATATTAAAAAATTACATGACGGATGTAAAACGTCATTTTCTCAATTCGGCCGACAGCCATGAGATCACTACTGATATTGAAAACCGCATTGCCGAAATGTTTTCTGAAATATTGATCAACGAAAATAAACAGGTTATTGTCGAGGACGATGTAAAAAAGGTGATTGAACAAATGGGCACCGTTGAGGATTTTGAAAATGCCGAAGACGGCGACACACATACATCTGCAAACAATAAGTACGCATATACCAATAGCGGTACGCGCACCCTCTTCCGCGATCCCGACGATCATTTATTAGGAGGCGTTTGTGCGGGCCTGGCCAATTACTTCGATATACAGGCCATATGGGTACGGTTATTATTTGCAGTAGCTATAGCCTTTTTCGGCTCAGGTGTTCTTTTATACGCTATATTATGGATAGTAATACCCCGCGCCGTTACACGTGCCGACCGTATGGCAATGAAAGGCGAGAAACTAAACCTGCAAGGCTTTAAAAACAATTTTGAAGAGGAGTTGAGCGCGGTACGCAACCACTTATCTGATCTGCACGATGAAGCCAGGCCCATGATCTATAAATTCAGGGATTTTGTGAGCGAGTTCTTTTACCATCTTGGCAAGTTTTTCAAAGGTGCAGGCAGAATCATGGTTAAAGTAATTGGCGTCATCATATTATTGGTCTGTTTAGGGTTTTCAATAGCACTGGTAGTTTGCCTGGCAATGGTAACTGTTTGGGGCGATACGCACAACCATATGTTTCCCTTCAGCGTAATGACCAGCGAGTATGCAAACAGGGTCTATATAGCCGGCTTTGTTGTTGCGTTTATACCTGTGCTGGCACTTTTCTTATTAACCACCAAAGCCATATTTAATGCCCGTTCTGTAGACAGGTCTGTTGGTTCGGTAATATTTATTATCTGGTTATTCGCAGTGGGTGTACTTACCTATTACGGATCAAAGATTGCCGCGGGCTTCAGGTCATCAGCGAGTTTTGATCAGACCATCAGTTTAGT
>JAQBOP010000141.1 GCA_028287975.1 Mucilaginibacter sp.
GTGTGGTAAGAAAGTTTTTTTTGTTATCTACTGATATCAGCTAATTATTATTGGCATCCCATTCCGGTTTTATCGGAAAAATCACATTTTTTATTATTTTTTATCGTGTAGAGCAGATGTAAACATACGCTCAAGCGTATTAGCTGTAAAATCAAGAAATTGGAAGACAGCCATCTGCTAAAAGAGATATTTCAGCGTTATATTAATAATGAATGCTCAGAGCAGGAAGTTAAATTTTTATTGGAGCATTTCAAAACGGATAGCAACGAAAGCGCTTTAAGGGAAATAATAGCCGAAAAGCTAACTGAATATTTGTCAGGGAATTTTGAGCAATTGCCCCAAATGAAGGGGTCCTTTGATGAAACATTTGACCGCATATTACTTAAGATAGATCGGCAAGACGCAGCCGAAAAAATCGAGTCAGGATCGAAGCGTGCCCTGGTCCTGAAATTACTGGGGGCGTTAACGGTTGTGCTGATCATATTTCAGGTATTTTATATATATAATAAGCCGGTTACCAAGACCGGTGCCAGCGTTGCAAAAACGGGCAAGCTAAAAATAAATATCCAGCCTGGCGGCAATAAAGCCATACTGACTTTGCAGGATGGTTCTAAAATTGTTTTAAACGATGCCAAGGACGGTACACTTGCCCAGCAAGGCAACACCAAAGTAGTCAAACTGGCAAACGGTCAGCTGGCATACAATCAAACGAATACTGCACCGGCAAAGGTATTATACAATACCATGACAACGCCCCGGGGCGGACAGTATAAATTAATATTACCCGACGGCACACAAGTATGGCTCAATTCAGCCTCTTCAATTACTTATCCAACAGCTTTTGCAGGTAACGAACGTAATGTATCAATAACCGGAGAAGCATACTTTGAAGTAGCAAAAGATAAGTCTAAGCCATTCCGTGTCAAATCGGCCAACCAAACGGTGGATGTTTTGGGCACACACTTTAATATAATGGCTTATTCTGACGAAGATGCGATCAAAACAACCCTGCTGGAAGGGTCCGTAAGGGTAGTAGAAAATAATACCACCAGTATATTAAAGCCTGGTGAGCAAGCCATTGTTGATAAACAGGGCGGCATAAAAATTACTGCTGCGTCTATAGATGAGGCTTTGGCCTGGAAAAACGGTTATTTTAAATTTGACCGCGTTGATATCAAGTTTATTATGAGACAAGTGGCCAGATGGTATGACGTGGACGTCGTCTATCAAGGGCGTTTTCCCAGAGACGAATTTGTTGGAAAAATAGGCCGTGGCGAAAATATATCACAAGTGCTGCGGATATTGGAATTAGACCATGTTCATTTTAAGATTGAAGATAAAAAGGTTATCGTATTGCCTTAATTAATCAACTGATTATTTAACCCTTAAAAAAGAAAAGTATGAAAAAATAACTATTAAAACACAATTAGGGCTAATCAAAAAAAACCGGAAGTGCTACCAACACCCCCGGAACAATGATATGAGTTAGCTAAAAAGATCTATGACAGAATCCTATTTATTCACTCAAACCTTGCAAAGATATGCAATTAATTTTTCTCTATAAAGACCGCAAAATGTTACGGTCGTTTTTCTATAAAGTGCTTATTATTATGAAATTAACTGTGTTTGTTATAATAATTTCATGCCTGCAGCTAAGCGCTAAAGTATATTCTCAGAAAATCAGCCTGTCAGGCAAGAATATCTCTTTAGAAAAAGCATTGTCATCAATCGAACAGCAAAGCGGTTATTTTTTTCTTTATAAATATAATGAGATTCAAAAGGCCAGGCCTGTTTCGGTCGATCTTGAAAACAAGTCTGTTACTGATGCTTTAAATGAATGCCTTAAAGGGCAGCGGTTCACTTATTCAATTGAAAATAAAACTATCGTTATAACCGAAGAAAAAAGGTTGCCCGAAGAACTGGCCATACTCGTTACCAAAAACATTAAAGGAAAGGTGCTTGACGAAAAAGGCCTGCCTTTACCGGGAGCAACCATTATGGTTAAGGGAAGTAAATCCGGCAGCGTGACCAGTGCCAACGGGGAATTTGAAATTAGAGATATTGATGACCAGGCGGTGTTTACCGTATCCTTTGTTGGTTACAAGCCAAAAGTAGTTTCAGTTAAAGATATTACCTCAGATATTACCATTACGCTGCAGCCGGATGAATCTTCCCTGAATGAGGTAGTAGTTACGGGGTTGGCAACAAGCATCAAACGAAGTAATGCGGCCAGTTCAATTACCCATCTTTCAGCTCAGCAATTAACCGGTACAACTCCCCCGGTTACGATTGATGGCGCCATGAGCGGCAAAGTCATTGGTGCCGATATTGTTTCTAACAGCGGCGCACCTGGCGGGGGCATATCAATCAAACTGCGCGGCATATCCTCAATTATAGGGACTTCGGAGCCTTTATATGTAGTAGACGGGGTATTTGTAAATAACTCTCAGTTCAGCACCGGTGCTGGTGCAAGTGCTTTTAGCGGGGCGGGAACCAACCAGGACCAGGCTACAAATCGTCTTTCTGATATTAATCCGGCGGATATTGAATCGATCGAGGTACTGAAAGGTCCAAGTGCTGGCGCAATATACGGGACACGTGCAAATGCCGGTGTGGTGATTATTACGACTAAAAGAGGCAAGGCGGGTAAAACACGGGTAAATATCTCTCAGGATGTAGGTTTTGCTTCAGCAGAGAAATTATTGGGCTCCTCTACATGGAACCTTGACCCGATCGGGCCACAGGGACAGACCAAGTTTGATTATATTTTTGGTAATGGCACAACGGGTAGTGGAAGCGCTACGGAAATTGCGGCTTGGAAAAAGGCAACGGCAGCGGGCAAAATTTATGACTATGAAAAAATAATTTACGGCAACATCGGCAAAATAAGTAACACCAGTTTAAGTTTTTCTGGTGGCAATGATAAAACTAAATTCTATTTAGCCA
>JAQBOP010000142.1 GCA_028287975.1 Mucilaginibacter sp.
TGTGGCCAATAATTTTTTATGGTCAGCTTCCGTTCCCCAGTAATCCAATATATTACCCATGGCTACTTTCGAATCGGACAACTTGAAGTCCAGTCCTGTTTTTGACATCCATAAAGTAATATCACCATAGATCCCTGTATTACCGCCTAAATTGTCTGTCGTCAACAAAAAATATTTGTCTTTCCACTTAAAAGCCTGTGCATCTTCAAGGTAAGAGCCATTATCGGTGATCGGGTGATCACTCATCGTATATGGCCCTTCAAGGTGATCAGAAACCGCATAACCATACTTGGCTTCCATCATGCCGGGTGTGCCTGATTTAAAATAGATATAGTATTTCTTTCCGATCTTCATAAAAGCCGGATTATCTACCCCGATGGCGCCATTATAAGTCCAATGCTTAGGGTCGGTAGAATTCTGAATAACAATGCCACCTTTGTCGCCCACGAACTTCCAGGGGCCGTCCAGTTTGTCCGCTATCATCATGCCGATACGCTGCTTAGTTTCTTTGGATGGATTTTGACAGATATACAGTAAAATATATTTGCCATCCACGCTTTCCAGGCGGGGATTATGCGGCCCCCACATGGTACGTTGGTCCGGGAACATGGATGATTTCATGATTGTGCCCACATATTTGAAAGGACCCTCAGGACTGTTGCTTACAAAATGTGCGATTTCTGCATTTGGGCCTGTCCAACCTTCCATCCCGTCCTTCGCCGGCCAGCGACTGCCAAAGATGTGTATCTTTCCGTCCCTGCCTTCAATAGGTGACACGCACCAGTTGAACCAGTTGGTATCGGCTATTGCAACACCGACGTATTTAGCGGTCAAAGCCATATTAGAGTATAATACCTTTGTCGGTTTTCCTTGAGCTGTCGGGAGAAAATTACCTTTATTATCCTGAGCTTGAATATGAACATTGGTAAAAAGAACGAAGCCGCAGACCAATGCTGCGATTAGTTGATTGTGGAAATATGCTTTAAAATTGCGTATCATGAGTTTCATTTTGAGTGATATTGACGAGTCATATAAATAGATTTTTGAAACGATCAACTAAACAAGTAATAAAGAACGATCATCAGTAAAAGCAATGTCCCGCTTAATAATTTATAATTTCCAAGTCCCGGCCAGCCCTTACCCTGTAGGGCCTCAAACGGATGCTTCCAATAAAGCGTGCGGCTCTCTGCAGTATGAACAGCAGGATACGCTAAAGCCAGCCCAACCTGTAAAGCCAGGCAGAAACAAAAAAGATAAAAGGCCATTAACATAAACGGGATCTGACTGATTGTACTTCCGGTCAGCGTTTTTTCAGCTATAAACACCAAAACCCCGGCTAATGAACCGATCCAAAGGGTATATTTAGCAGAGATAGCGGATGCCCTTTTCCAAAAGAGGCCTGTTAAAAAAACGCACGTAATAGGCGGTGCTATATGCGCAATAATATCATTAATGCCATTAAAAATACTTTCATAACTATTCAGTAACGGCAACAGGAATAACGAGACGATCAACGCTGTCGCTGCTGCGTACTTCCCTACATTCACCAGCTTTTTGTTGGAAACTGCGGGACGATATCGTTTGTAAATATCATAGCTCACTAATGTAGATATGGAATTCAACGCTCCCGATATTTGACTCATTAAACCTGAAAGCAGCGCTGCCACCAATACACCCACCAGCCCGGTAGGGATCAATTGGGTGATCATTAACGTGTATATGCCTTTGCTGTTAATTACTGTTTTACCGTCGTGAATGGTTTTAAGCGCATCGATATTTAACCCGCCACTTTGGACAAGTACCCAGGCAAAAAGCCCCGGCAAAACAAATATAAAAACCGGCAAGATTTTGATGAACCCGCAAAAAATAGCGCCGACCCGTGCGTTGTTTTCGTCTTTGGCCCCGAGTACCCGCTGAACGATGGTCTGATCTGCACACCAGTACCAGATACCTATTACAGGATAGCCTAAAAAAACCGCATACCATGGCATACCGCTAGCGTCTCCGGATGGGCGCAACATGACCAGCTTGTCAAGCGCATTGTGCGAATGCAGAACATTAAGCATATTGTCCCAACCGCCCATTTTATGATAAGACAATACAGACATGATAATAGCGCCGGCCAGCAGTACTACCGTTTGTATAGATTCTGTAACCACTACCGCGCTTAAACCGCCGACTACAGTATAAATTGCGGTGATTATGGCAATTACGATAACACTGGTATACATATTGACACCAAATAGGGTTTGTAATACAATGCCACCGGCAAGCAGTGAAAATGCAATATGGATGATCACGGCAGATACCACGGATACAAAAGCAAGCCAGTCGCGGCTGGATTTATCGTACCTTCTTTCCAGAAAATCAGGTAGCGTGGTTACGCCCGATCTGATATAAAAAGGCACAAAAAAAAGCGCCAGCAGGATGAGCGTGAAAGAGGCCATCCATTCAAAATTTCCATTCAGCAAGCCGGTATCAAAGCCGCTTTGGGCCAGGCTAACCAAATGCAAACAAGATATATTAGTAGCAAACAACGCCAGGCCGATAGTAGGCCAGCGAAGAGACTTTCCGGCAAGAAAATAGGAGTCGGCTTCATTTTCACTTTTTAGTTTGGATTTTTTTTGACTCTTGATACCGGTCCACAGGCCGATTACCAGGATCAGTAAGATGTAGCAAACGCTGATTATAATATCTGTTGACTTAAGCATCTGTCAGTTAATTTGCTAATTCCTTTAAATCACAACTGCTGCCCGGTTCTTGCGGGGTCTGGTATCTGCCATCGCGAATTAACACCGGATGAACAAAATGTTCCTGTAAGTGTGGGATATGTTCCAGGAACAAATCCTCATGTCCCACCGCGATATGATTAAATAAAACCAAATGTTGGTGCAGTTGCCCCATGTCGCCCACATGTGGCACCACAGGTATACCGTATTGCTTACATAGTAAACTGATAGTAATGAATTCACTCACGCCGCCTACTCTTACCGCATCAACCTGGATAAATGAAGCACAACCGCTTTGCAGGTAATTTTTAAAGATAATTTTGTTAGGCACATGTTCTCCCAAAGCAAGCTTTAACGGGGTTATGGCATCAGCTAATGTCTTATGGGCGATTATATCATCCGGATGAGTTGGCTCTTCGATCCAGTAAGGATTCATCTGTTTTAGATCCTTACAGATACTAAGCGCCTGGGGCAGGTTCCACTGTTGGTTGGCATCCAGCATTACTTTAACATCGTTACCGGCTACTTCCCTGACCAGGTTGGCCCGGCGAATATCCCGTTCGGGTTCTTTTGACCCGACTTTCAGTTTCATAGCGGTAAAGCCTTCATCAATGGCTTTTTTGCAGTTTTCGCGTACCTGTTCATCGGGGTAATTGAACCAGCCTATAGAGGTATCGTAGCCGGGATAACCGCTTTGTATAATGCCTTCCCTGCTTTGACGGGTGGCACTTGCTTCATGCAGCATACTGATAGCCTGGTCACGGGTTAATACCTCTTCAAGGTAAGAAAGATCAAGCGTATTGACCAATTGTTCGGGACTAAGATCGATCAGTAATTTCCACAAGGGCACACCGGTTACCTTTGCCCAAAGATCATAGCAGGCATTGGTCACAGAAGCAAGCGCCAAATGCACTACACCCTTATGCGGCCCCAGCCAGCGAAATTGCTGATCGTTAGACAAGTCGGCGAAGGTCTGTCCAAAATCAGCCATTATCTCTGAAATATCTTTTCCCTGTAGCTTTTGAGCGTAATAATTGGCGGCCTGGCATACCAGGTCATTACCGGCACCCAAAGTAAAGGCAAAGCCGGTACCTATAATACCCGAATCATCAAATAGCCGGGTTACAGCGTAAGAATATTGAGGATTAAGGTGCACCGCGTCGCTGCCGGCTGCTCCGGACAGCTTATAGCGAACATCTTCGACTGCAATTTTTTTGATCATTAGAAGTTATTTTATAGCTGTAGCCAATTAGCTGTACAGCTTTGTTTAATCAGACTTTGTTGTTTAGCAATTTGCGATAACCCAATTCGGCCCCGCCAGAAACAGGAAGAATACACCCGGTAACAAAACGTGCCATATCAGACAACAGAAACAGGCAGGAATCTGCAATTACATCGCCCTCGGGGCAATAACCCAACGGGTGGATCTCTGTAAGATACTGTTCTATTTCGGATGGGTGAGGTTGCTGGCTGCTCCAGTCCCTTAGCATAGGCGTCCAGACCCCGGCAGGCGCTACCGCGTTCACACGAATGCCAAAACAGGCATAGTCCAACGCCATTGATTTGGTCATGGCGTTAATAGCTCCCTTAGTGGCACTGTAGGCTGCATGGATCTCCTGGCCTATCTCACCTACCAGGCTTGTGGTATTTAAAATATTTCCCTGAGTTATTTTTAAAGCAGGCAGCGCGTACTTGGTTGTGTGATAGATGCCCTTTACGTTCACATTAAATAAACGGTCCCATTCGTCGGGCGTAGTCTCATCAAGTGATTTGGATGGATTGGAAATGCCGGCGTTATTATGCACTGCATCGATCTTTTCAAACCGGTTGATGGTTTCACGGACGGCTTTCTCCATGTCTTGCTCAACAGCTACGTCAGCTTTTATATAATGGATCCGGTCGCCCGAAAGTTTTTTAGCTGCCTGGATGATGCTTTCTTCTGAATCAGACAAAATACTGATACAGGCACCCGCCTTTTCGTAAGCTTTAGCACATTCATAGCCAATACCCTCGGTACCTCCGGTCAGGAGAATAACTTTATCTTTTAAAAGAGTCATATATACGTGTCAGGTTTGATAAGCGGCAGGTTTATTTCCCGCTCAAACATAAAACCAAATATACCGGCGCATTGAATACGTTCTAATAGTGTATACTTTTATTTTAATGGACGATTCTATGATTTTTTTCAGAAAGTGTATATTGCTGCTCAATTATAAAGGACAGGCAATTGGTTTATTTAACTAATTGACTTGGTAAAAGCAATGAATTTAGCCACAAAACGCAGAGACGGGTTTGACGGAGAAAAGCTGATCAGCATCCCGGAGAAAGTCTGGAAGGATACCCTGGCCCGTGATCCGGCGCTGTTTAAACTTTATATTTCTCATATCGGGTACTTTCCAAAGGCCAGTTATCACTACCGTGAGCGGCGAAAGGGTTGTGAAGATAATATCCTGCTATATTGCCTGCATGGCAAAGGCTACTGTATCTTAAATGATAAAAAGATAGTACTGGAAGCTAACCAGTTTATCATTATCCCGGCAACGGATAAATATCTCAGGTATTGGGCTGATAAATCTGACCCCTGGACGCTTTACTGGGTACATTATACCGGGCCGGATATCAAATCGCTCAACAAATCGCTCAACATTAATTTGCAGGATGGCCCGGTCTATAGTTCATTCAACGAAAAAGCGATAGGTATCTGGGAAGAGATCTTTAAAAGCCTGGAGATGGGATATAGCAAAGAAAACCTGGCCAATGCTTGTTTTTGCCTTTATTATCTCCTGGCAACCTTTATTTATCCCGAGCGTCATAAAACAAGCCAAAGAGATGAGCCGCAGGATATGATCAGTAAAACAGTGCATTTTATGCGTGCTAACCTGGATAAGAAACTATCTATTGACGAAATCTCGGCATTAAATGGCTTGTCAGCATCCCATTTTTCGGGCTTGTTCCGGAAATCGACCGGCATGCCGCCTATCGACTATTTTATACACCTTAAAATGCAGAAAGCTTGTGGCCTTCTTAATTTCGACCAGGCAAAAATAAAAGTAGTAGCTACAGAATTGGGCTACGAAGATCAATATTACTTTTCCAGGTTATTTAAAAAATGTATGGGGATTTCTCCGCAGCAGTATAAACTAACTTTGAGAAATGGTACTCATGGTATTCAGGACAATCAATTGGTATGAAACACTTCCTCCATATTACTCCATATTTGTTTTTTGGCGGCCGCGTCCGGTAATGGCAATTGGGTAGGATCTGTTTTTTGCCACCACAAGCGGGTTGTTTTATCGGCTGCCATGCTTTTCATATCAGCCTCAAAACTTTGACCGTCATATTCGAAATAGCTGAAGAGATAAAACTTGTGGTCGATCTCTTTAAGATATATCGAATAATTACGGATATGGCAAGATTTGATCTTTGCCAATACCCCGGGCCAGGCATGCGCATGAAGATTTTTATAAGTATTAACCTGTTCGGGTTTTAGGCCGGTCACCATCCCGAATCTTCGGGCCGGTAACTCTGGTGGCCGGTTACAGGCTGTAATAAACGTTAATACCAGGCCCAATAAGTATAAATGTGATTTCATGATTTTAGCTAAGCTTTAATACTGTAGTATCCTATTAAGTCCCAATACCCTTACTTTGTAACCACCGATCCCATTTTGGCATATTCAGAATCATTTGGTTCCCATAGTTCGATCTTATTTCCGTCAGGGTCCATGATATGAACAAAATTGCCATAGCTTACTTTTTGCACGCTGTCGGTCGGCAAGATACCAGCCGCTTTCATATTGGCCAGTAACTGGTTCAAACCTTCTACCCGGTAATTGATCATGAATTGCTTTTCAGATGGTTGGAAGTATTTTGTTGTTTCTTTAAAAGGTGTCCAGATTGTAAAACCCTTTTTTGTGCTGTCTATACCTTGTCGCCATTCAAAATTGGCCCCGTAGGCTGTCATGCCGATGCCGAGATACTTGCTGTACCAGGCTTTCAGCGCCGCCGGGTCTTTGGCCTTAAAGAATATTCCGCCTATACCTGTTACCCTCGGACGGTGATCCGAAGGCAGAGTTAAACGGCTGAATCCGTAACCCAGCAAAAAAGTAGCGATAAATAATAGTGCCAGTAAAAATCTTTTCATAACAGCGTGATTAAAGCTTAAATATAATCAATTCGGTGTTGAATAAATATACCTATGATTAATCCAATATTTACCCTTGATCGTGCATTGCGGTACGGCTATTGCTTATGTTTCTTTGTCTTGTAAAAAACATCATCATGAAAACAGTATTGATCACAGGGGCCAACAAAGGGATCGGTTTTGAAACCGCAAAGCAACTGGCGCAACTTAACCATTTTGTATATTTAGGCAGCAGGGATAAACAACACGGACTTGAAGCCGTTAAGAAATTGAATGAACAGGGAATAACTAACATAGAAACCATTATGATTGATGTGACCGATATTAACTCGGTACGCCAGGCAAAACAAGAGCTGGAGAATAAAATTGATGCTTTAGATATTTTGATCAATAATGCCGGGATAGCAGGTGACCTGCCACAGGATTTTGTTACCGGCAACATAGAAAATTTGCGCAGGATCTTCGACACTAACTTTTTCGGCACTGTGCAAACCACACAGGAATTTTTGCCTCTGCTGAGAAAATCCGCAGAAGCATCCATCATTAATGTTTCCAGTGAAGTGGGTTCTATCGCCTTGCGAACTGAAGCAGGAAGAAATACAAACCGGGATAAATACAACGCCTATGGCGCTTCTAAAACCGCATTAAACGCTTTTACGGTAATGCTGGCCAATGAACTCCATGATACCGGCATTTGTGTTAACAGTGTCACACCGGGATATACGGCTACAGACCTCAATCAATTTCAGGGCGCAAAGGCCGTAGAGGACGGCGCAGTGCCCATTGTTAAGCTGGCGACACAATCCCATCCCGGCACCACCGCAAAATTCTTTAAAGATGGCGGCGAGGTAAGTTGGTAATCGTGCTTTACTCAGACAAAGGTTCAACATGAATGTTATCAAACAAATTATGATCATAGGTGCTTGCTATGAAAGCCATGCCCTTTAAGCCGGATTTGTTTGTTACGGTTGCCATTTTCTTGCCATCTACCGATCCGGTAACCTGATCGCCTTTCATTTCCAGGCGGAGGTGGTGCCAGTCCGAGGGCTTGAAATTTTCTATTTGTCCAGCTGCCAATGTTGTGTATTGCCAGTTTAGCTGCCACCGGCCATCACGGGTCAGGATCCAGCGAAAGCCCAGTTTATTTCGATCGGCATAGCACCCGCCTATCTCAACATCGCCGCCCTCTAATAAAACATCGCCTTCAATGCTATAATTTTGCCAGTTGATATCGCCAAATAAAGAGTGCGGTTTCAATAACCAGTTGTCATACCATAAAATACCCTGGGCCGGTACCACTTGTGCCAAACACATGCCGCCATTGGGGTATTGGTAAGTTTCAAAAGTGCCTTTCTGATCAGAAAAATAGCGCGGGGTCTGGCCGGGAGCATAGCTGCTAAAATCCTCTTTGTATGGAAGCGGGAATGGTTTGCTTGCCGGCGGCGTGCCAAATGTTCCTTTTGTTTGTCCGGTAGTACTGGTTAAGGTATATACAGCATCCGGGTCTAATTCAATTTCTACAGAACCGTTGTGTAACTTAAGCGGCTTTTGTTTGATGAACTGCTCTTTTTCGGTTGATTTCCATAAATAAACAGATCCGTTTTTAAGCCCTTTGCCAATATTGAGCTTTACCTTCTTTTTTTCTCCTGTGACCATTACGACCGACCAATCGCCTGTTTTGGGATCGCGCAGGGAGACATAACTACCGCGCCATGTGCCAGGATCAAATTGCCCGCAGGCATTGTCCATGTAGATCCAACCCGGTTCGACAAATTGGGTGGTATGGGCAATGGTCCATACCGATGGCCAGATGGTATAATGCCCGCTCCATGGCGAATCGGCCTGCAGCGCACCGGTACTTGCCCAGATGATCTGGTCATAAATACCATCAAAAGGACACCAGATCTCGAATTTGGTGATCCGGTCACGTGTGTATAGTTTGTTCATTACACGGGCCAGGTAAAGCGCCCCTTTGCCGCCCCATTCCTGTCCTGATTGGCTCCATTCTTCGCTTGCCCATAACGGCTTACCTGAAGCTTTGGCTTTTTCGGTAGCATTGTGGCCCGTCTTTTGGTCTATTTCCCAGGGCTCACGGCCATCCACATAATGGTAACCAACCGCACTGATCAGGTTGTCAAGTTTAGGGTCCTTCTCTAATTTATCAAACACCTGCCAAAATTCACTATCATCATCCGGCGCCTGGAGCTTCACTTTTGAAAAACCATGGGCGTCTAACGTCGGACGCAAATTATTGGCTATCCAGTTGAGGTCGGTTCCGTTTTCGTTTTGGGCGGCCGAGATCCAGTTAATGTCCAGCCCAAAATGTTTTTTAGCTGTTTCTAAAAAAGCGACGAACCAATCGGCAGACGCTTGCGAAAAACGATTGCCAACCCAGGCAGGATAACCCCAGGGAAGACAATCTAATATGATTTGCGGGTTGCGCTTACGTGCTTCGGACATTAACCAAAATTCAAAACCCCGGGGTTTGGGGTCAAGCAATTCCTCGCGGGTTATGGAATGAGAGGGTTCAGCGCCGCAGGTAGAATTTTCGCCGCTACCTATTTCAACTTTAAGGTGCTGAAACCCTGCGCCAAATTTTGGTTTAAATAAAAAATCAAGTACTTCGGCGCGTTGCTTTTCGGGGTAATCAACCAGGTTACGACTGGAAGCGCCGGCACTGACAGCGCCAATGCCTTCAAAAACCCGCCCCTTATCATTTGCATTTAATGAGATCGTTGTTTGCGCGTAAATGTTCGGCACAATAAAAAACACTGCTGCAAAACAAAAGATAAGGTTCTTCATCGAAATAGAATTTGGGTTAACGGTTTATTGGCATTAGGCAAGGTTAAATGTGAGAAACGAATCACCACATCCCAATGGACATTCTTGCCGTAAAGATGGATTATATTATCATGATAATAAGCTGTGCCTGACTGAACTGGCAAAATTCTCTCCCTCCCCCAATAATGAGTGACAAATTGAGTCGATCAAAAACATCCCACAAACCAACAAAATTCAAGCGCCTTATTTATAGCGATTTATAGCTTTTTTGGCTATAAATTTACTGACTTATCCTTTGTTACATTTTGTTTCACCAGTTTTTAGCAAAATATTCACTTACAATAAGTTAATCAAAAATCTTGTTTCACTTGTTTCATCTGTTTCACACTTTCGTGAAACAAAACGATCAACCTACTGCTTGGTAAACGTACTTGTACCGCGTGATGATGTAAGCGTTAGCTTCTTCTTTGTTTTATCAATGGTGCCTTTATAGCTTAATACCGATTTATCATCATCGAACACCAGGTTAAAGGTTACTGTGGTTTTGTTGAATACGCCATTGGTAACCTCGCCGCTTCTGCCGCCTATCTCGCCGGAGCCATCAAGTTGTCCGTTATCTTGCTGGAAGGTGAACGAGTCATTGCCGCTTTGCCAGAAACCAATAGCGTCACCTAAAAGGATAGCCGTTCCGCCGTCACTGTTTTTGCTGCAGGTTGCTACGAAAAACGCCGTAACAAGGATTAACATAATATAAATGGATGAGTTTAACTTTTTCATGATCTATATGCTTTAAGTGTTTGGTGAATATTAATCTTTTAAACGGTCGAGAAATTGTTTTACGCGCAGTTCCATCGCATTTAGCTCGTCTGTTATGGGTGGAATTTGTGCAGCGATTTGCGATTGAACATCATTTTTTATCTTTGCCTTATCTCTATTAGATAACCCGTTCTGGGTATATTGGTTAATCTTATTTTTAACATCATTTAAAGGTACGATCTTATTTCTGCCGATACCATAAAGTAATGTATCGGTTATAGATCCAAATTCGGTAGTGAGTGAAGTATCATTCCAATAGTCGCTCAATTTTTTGGAATAAGTGGGATAGTTGACGTACAGCTTTTGATAAGCTTGATTAAACGAGTTTAATGTTTGTGCATATTCTGTAAGCGCATTGATATTTACAAAAGCATATTGGCTTATAAATTTATATGCGCCCATAAAGCTTTGTGACTGTAGGATATAATCTTGTAAGGCGCTGCTGATCTCGGGGTAAAACAAGTCGATACCGTCCTGTCTTTCGCGAGCTATTCGCAAATCATTATTTGTGTAGCCTATTTTGATAAGATTGGCAGCAATAGTATCGATCTTTGCCTGTAGTGCTTTTGTCTCTGCCTGCCCTTTGTTGGATGCGTTTTTTAACTGCGACAAAGATGCGAGATAATTCTTTACCTGCCCGTTTGACTGAAAGGGCTCCAGTATAATCTGGGTCAATAACGATGCATCTTTAGGAACCAACACCCTGCCATTTGTAGGGTAGGCAATGATAAAGCTTTTGTCGGATGCTTTAATATCAACCTGGGTGGCGCTGCTGCTAATGGCGGTGGTAAAAACGCCCGAATCGTTTGTTGTTGCCGGCTTCCCGTTGATGATTACGGTATAGTTTTTAACTACTGCATTGTTATTTAACAGCTGGCCGCTGAAAACAATGGTCTGCCCATAACCGCTAAAACCGGCCACACATAAATTGATCATGCAGGCTATCGCTCTCATAATTTAGTCAGCTGAAGGGTAAGCGGCGTTTTCGGCGAGAAGATCTGGGTATTGTTGTAGCGTAACTTATTATCCCGGTAAACCCTCACCGGCAGCTCGGTACCGTCTTTTATAGGCAGGTTGAAACTGAAATTACCTAACTGGTCCGCATTGGTTTTATAAAGCCCGTTAGCCAGAACAATCAATACATTGGGGACAGGCTGGCCCTGCAGATCTACCACCAGGCCGCTTACCGTTAATGAGTCCGGTTGTTTTTTAAGATGCAGCTCAATAGGCGTATGCCCGTCAACCGGTATAGTCAGTTGCTGGCTTTGCCGGTAATAACCCGCTACGGAAGGCGTAACCGTGATAGGTTTACCTAATAAACTAACGGGTAGCTCGGTAAAGGTTACCACACCATTTTCGATCCTTGCCGAATCGGGTTTATTCAGCAAAACCTTGAGTAAGCCGCTATTTACCAATTCGTTTTTGGTTGTATCGCCAAAGACAATAAATTTAGCATCGAATGAGCCCGCAGTGGGCGCAAGTTTCAGACCGAAATAAATAATCAAAAATAAAATTACAGCCGGCCCACCCAGCGAAAGGGTACCGCCGTAAAATTTGCCGCTATACTTTGCATGTGCCTTTAAGGCGCCAAATAAAAATCCGGATGCGATCAGCCCGACAAACACCAATAAAAAGAAATAAACCTGCGGACTTAAATTAGCAGCCTTATTGCTAAAGATCATTAATATTACCGCTGCCGCAACAAATAACACAAAGCCTAACCCGGTTATAATAACCCAACTTAAAGATGAAACAGTTTTATTGGTTTGGTTTGGCATAGTGATTAACCATCTGTGTATGATAAAATTAGCTATAATTTTTCATTTGCACCATGTTTGTTTCATCTAATCATTACACGTCGGATTAGTTCATCTGTGATTGGGTTAACTTATACCCGCAAAAAGATCTTCTTCTGATACATGATATACAAAAACAGCCATTTGATCATCACATAGCAAACAGCACCCACTACCACATTATATGGGTTGCCAACCAACTGGAATAGCCAGTTAAAAAAGCCCTGGGTGGTGTATTCCCAATCAATAAACTTTCCCGAGATGTAGATCAGGATAGAATTCATACCGATCACCTTAAAAAAGAAAGCCCATTTTTGATAGCCTAAAACGTCTATAATATAGTAGAACAAAGCCATCAACAATAAGCTTAAGCCGCCGACGTTTAGCACGAAGGAGCTTGTCCACAAGTTTTTATTGATGGGGAAATCGAGGTTCCATATCTGGGCTAATATTAAAAAAATGATACCCACAACAACCATCCTGATCACTTTTTTATTTTGACTAAGGCCGGTCTTTTTTAGCGTGATCCCTGTCAGTATGCCTAATAAACCGGTGCTGATGGCAGGTATGGTTGAGAATAATCCCTCGGGATCATGAATGCCGAGATAAAGCTTGCCCGGCAGTAAACACCTATCCATATAAGAAGCAAAGTTGCCTTCCATGGTCAGGTCGCCGGCATGAAAACCCGGAGCAGCAGTGAATTTTAGCAAAAGCCAGTATCCAATAATAAAAAACCAAAAACAAAAGATCAGCACTTTTTCTGTCGCGTACAGGTAAATGATATTTGCAAACATATAAGCCAGGCCAATGCGGCCCAGAACGGATGCGAAACGGATCTCGGCAATGGGTTTTATATTTAAGCCATTGTTGTAAATAATCCCTAACAGAACCAGTATTAGGCCCCGTTTAATTACCCGTAAAAGCAGTTGATTGCGCGATTTGCCTTTCTCCAGGTCACGGCCCACCGAAAACGGCGTAGATACCCCTGCCATAAACAGGAAAAGCGGGAAGATCAGATCATACAAATGGAAACCGTTCCATGCAGGGTGAGTAAGCTGGTTAGCTATCGCTTCAAACACCGGCAGGTGCGTTGTTTCAGCTAATTTGCTAAAGATCTCTTCGGCGCCCATTATCCAAAACATATCGAAGCCGCGCAGGGCATCCAGCGAATAAAGACGGGTAGGGGTTTGCTGAAAATCATCAGTCGGGGAAGTAGCAGCCATAGTTTGATCGTGAAATGATTTTTAGGATTATTTAAAAATAAAGCTAAACATTTCTATCAATTTATTTTCTATATCTCCTTTATTTTTAAAGGGATAACAATGACGTTAACCGAGTGGTGGATCTTATAACGTAATGGCGGCTACGCTTGCTTCCGAAACCGTAACCAGGTCGGACGGTGATAATTCGACCTCAACTGCGGCCTCGCCCGAGCCGATCAACACCGTTGACTAGGCCAGCAGCGCGACGTCTATGAACACCTGGATCTCGGGCGATAACCCTATAGAGCATACCCCGTTAATGGGATAGCCAACCTTGTCGGCAAGTTCTTGTTTTTCGGCAACTTCTAATTTGGCTACGCCCGCTAAAGTAGCCAGTTGGGCAAAGTTTAATTTCCGGCTCATAGAGCAAACGGCCATTACATATTTGTCTTTTAATTTGGAGCGTAAGAAAACGGACTTGGTGATCCGGTCAAGGCTATAACCTAACGCGTTGGCAAAGTCCATCGGCGACGTTATGGCAAAGCTGAACGAATCATGCCTAACCTCACGATAAGTAATACCGTTTTCAATTAAAACTTTAGAAACTTTAGGGTGCATATATTAATCCAGTGCTTTCTTTTTTTTGCCGAAATTTACTGTTCCAAAGTTATTATAATAAGCATCTTCTAATATAGGGTCGCCCGCTAAAAATGGCCAATCGGTTTCCACCATAAATCGTATAGCTAAAAGTGGCACAGGGGATTGCAGGGGTTTAAAATCTGCATTTCGAAGCCCAGGTTGCTGACAGTTTTCATGAAACTGTCCTATCATTAGTCCAAGGCTTACAAACTCTGGCTTTAGTTTTAGCTGCACATCATCAATTATTGTAGTTACTTCATCATCCTCTAAATTAGGGAAAAGGATAGCAATGGCTTTAAAACGCTTGTCTTTCTCATCAACAGGAAGCATCTCTATAAAAGCATCTTTCAGGTGTCGGATCATCGTTATAATATCACCTTGTACGGGATGAGGCCGCGTGTACACACCTACCTTAAAGAACTCTTGTTCCTTTGAATATTGAATATAAGGGCAAACTGCACCCGTACGTCCTAACCCGGGATTGGGTTTAGCCAGAAACTCATTCACCCAGGTGCCAAACCCTTCAAGATGTTTTTTATAAGCGCTATATGCGGGTGGGATAATATTGAAAACAATGTCGCCAATGTTAAAAAGCGATATTTCAGAAGCTGGGTTTATACTCAAAACAAAATTAATTTAGGAGATAAAAATTGTCATTATAGCATATTCAGAAGCGGTGTTATGCTTCTACACAAATATACGGAAAACTTAATGGCATAGTTTTTCGTATACTCGCAACATAGAATTAGTATATTTTGTAAACCTAATACTAAAAAAGTAAACTATTATTATGTTTCATGGCTTTAAGATCTAACGAGCATAATCCTGAATATTATAATCCGGAACAGGGCAGTATCCATGAGCTTATACGCTGGCAATCGCATAAGTCGCCTAATACTATCGCCATAAAACATAATGCAGATAGCATTACCTATAGCGATCTGGAGATAAGCACCAATCAGATCAACGCTTTCCTACAGGATAAAAAAATTGCCCGTGGCGATGTTGTCGGCGTCGCTATGGACCGCTCCATACACATGGCCATATGCCTGTTGGCCATTATGAAAGCAGGCGCCACCTATTTACCGATAGATCCCAATTTACCTATTGAACGAATTGCCTATTTATTGGAAGATTCGTCTGCAAAAAAGCTGATCGTATCCAAAAAATATCAACAACTTTTAAGCAACTATCCTAATCAGATAGTATTTGAAGAAGCCTGGTTAAGCAGGGCAGATTATCCCGAAGATTTTTTACCTGTTGATACCGGCGATGACGACCTGATCTACATCATATATACTTCCGGTTCTACCGGCCATCCAAAAGGCGTTGGCGTATCGCATAAAGGCGTGATCAACTTGTTGCAGTACAGACAGCATACGCCGGGTATTGATGCTAATGATAATGTGCTTGGGCTTACCACAATGTCTTTCGATATCGCGCAAGAAGAGTTATACCTGCCATTGATCAGCGGGGCGTTGCTGACAATAGTAGACAAGGAAATAACCCGCGACGGTAGTGCGTTGCTTGAAATTGTTAAGAATCAGCAGATCACGCTGATGCAGGCAACGCCCTATATCTGGCAAATGATGCTGGAATCGGGCTGGGATACACCCCTGCCTATCAAGGCATTTTGCGGCGGCGAGGCTATGACCAATGAGCTGGCCGGGAAATTATTAGGCCGGTGCCGCGAAGTTTGGAACATGTATGGCCCTACTGAAACCACGATATGTACTACGGTAAAAAAAATAACCGATAGTAAAGAAGCGATAACCATTGGCAGGCCTATTGACAATACCGGCGTTTATATTTTAGACGAACATTTAAACAAGGTAATGCCGGGTACCGAAGGCGAGCTTTATATCTGTGGTATAGGGGTAACAAAAGGCTACATTAACCGCGAAGAATTAACAGCCGAGAAGTTTGTTGATGATAAATTCTCGCCCATTGAAGGCAGGAAAATGTACAAGACCGGCGACCTGGGCCGGTTGCTTAAAAATGGCGAGATCCAGTTTATAGGGCGAAAAGATAACCAGATCAAGCTAAGGGGTTATCGCATTGAAAAAGAAGAAATAGAATACCAGTTAAAGCAACAGGAAAACATAAAAGACGCGTTGGTTACGGTATATGAGGATAGTGTAAAAAACGCGCGGTTAGTTGCGTACCTGACATTTAAAGCACCGGTAAAGGATGGTTACAGCATTACCAATCTTATTAATAATTGCAGGAACGAGTTAAAGAAAGTTTTGCCCGAGCATATGGTGCCGGCTAATTTCGAGGTTCTGCCCGAGATTCCATTACTGCCAAGCGGTAAGGTAGACATAAAAATGTTGCCCAAACCAAATATTCAAGACAATAGCACAACTTTTGTTGCGCCAGGCAGCGTGCTTGAAAAAATGCTGGCAGAGATCTGGGAAGAAAACATTGGCATCAAAAACATTGGCATCACCGATGATTTCTTTGAACTGGGTGGAACTTCCATGATCGCTGTTAAAACAAAGATCCAGATCGAAAAGGTTACCAACAAAAGGTTGTCCCCCTCCGTCCTGTTCCAATATCCAACTATACAACAATTGGCTTTGGCTATTAATGATTTTAAAGAAGATGTCTATAAATCATTGGTGCCTATTCAGCCAGAAGGGTCAAGGGTCCCGCTGTATATTGTTCATGGTATTGGTTTAAATGTACTAAATTTCAGAAATCTCGCCGCTGATCTCGGCCCCGATCAACCCATATATGGATTACAGGGCGTATCGTTAAGCGAGCAGCAGGAATCATTGGATACTATAGAAAAAACTGCCGCATTCTACAACAAAGAGATTATTAAACAAAACCCAACCGGACCGTATGTAATTGCAGGCTACTCTATAGGAGGCGTAATTGCTTACGAAATGGTTAAGCAGTTAAAAGCCGCCGGTAAAGACGTTAAACTGCTTATTATGTTTGACACAGCCATACAGATCCCAACCCATCAGTACCCTTTACTTAAAAAGATCTGGGTAAAAGGGTTGCGGCAATTTCCCAAATTAAAATTCAGGGTATTATCCTTTTTAAACAAACCCAAAGAAAATGTAGCCTACATAAAAGCTATTTACGGTAAGAAATTTGCAAAAGGGTTTTACCAGAAACACGAAACCTACGGTTTGCCCGATTATATGCAGCAAACTATTTTCAGGCTTAAAGACGCGTTTGATCAATATGTTATATTACCTTACGATGTTAAAATTGATCTCTTTTCTGGCAAGAAATTGTATTACCTGGATGATCCTAAGTTTTTAGGCTGGCGTAAGTATGCTTTACAGGGCATGAATGTGTACCCTGTTTCAAGCAACCATGACACCATGTTTAATGCACCGTATCACCGGGAATTAGCAAATTTATTGCAGCAACGGTTGGACGAGATCAACAATTAAGCGGCATAAGTACTGGCGGTGAATAATATAAACGTTTACTTTTTTAAATATCCGATCGGCTATAAGCTAATTCCGGGCGACAGG
>JAQBOP010000413.1 GCA_028287975.1 Mucilaginibacter sp.
GCCGAGCCAATGCTCGACGGGGCGAAGTAAGCCCCCGATTCGCCAACAGTGTCCCCATGGAACCCGGGGCACCCGTGTGCGTCCGAGGAGACGGCGTACACGATCACAGCAAGTGAGTGGGCTGCACCGTCTCTGATCTGCTGAAACGCACCTGCCCGTCCCCACGCGGCCGAGCTGCACCCCCCTTCGTGAGGGACACCATGTCCCTCACAACCGTGGGCAGATCCCTATGGTTGCCACGCGTGATCTTCGCGCTGCCGGCAGGCTAGGCAGGGTGGAACGCCAGCAGGGCTACTTCACAAGAGTGAAGGTGTAGGGCCTATCTGGGTTGGTCAGGACGTTGGTGTCGGCGGCACCCTTACTGTTGATGAGCTCGTAGCTGCCGACCTTGGCAATCTGGTGCCAGGTGCCGAGGTGCACCGGGGCGATGATGGGGCCGCTCGATCCCAACCCGTCCCGGGGCTCGGCCCGCAGGCCGGACATCAGTTGCCCCGCGATGCGTCAGCGGAGTTCCGTTGTAGCCAACATCGGGGACGCGCTGGAATGGGCCAGGGAGCCCCTGCAGCCACCGCCGACGCAGGCACCCCCTGGTGCCGGTGCAGTCCCGTGACGATGAACCGGCAGGAGCGAGCCTCGCCGACCAAGGCAGCGGGCTCAAGGATCATCCGCCGAACGGGTGTGTCGGGAACGAGTCGAGACCAGTTATTCAAACACTTGTCCACGGGGGCTATCCGCACTGTGCAAAACCAGGCCGAGCCGGTCGCGGTGACCACCTCGGTCTGCAGGCGGTCCCGCTCATTCGCGCTACGGGGCGGGACTGACAGGCTGGATGTGCTGCAGGTCGTCCACCGTTGCGCTGGCAGACTCCTCCACCTCGTCGACGTCAACCCCGGCTTTCTCGCCGTCTTCGAGTGCGCCCTTCAGGTCTTGTGCTGCGGCCTGCGCAGACTCGGCGGCGTTCTGGAAACGCTGCGCGGCGAGCTGGATCTGCACCTCGGGGTCCATCAGTCTCCTCGCATCGTGCTTGTGCCGGGGCTTGTACCCGCACAGCGCGGATCGAGACTCGCCCGATCGGTTGAGGGGACATGGAGCGGGGACGTCCGCGCGGTCGGGCAGGAACCCCCGAGCGCTGGCGGAGAGACGGCAAGGACCGTAGGCCGAACGAGTGTGTCGAGTCGCAGACGTGCGGGTGGCCCCTGTTCCGCCACAGGGACCACCCGAAGGACCGGGAAGAGCCTCCCGGTCCATGATCCGCGCCTCGCCTCGATGCGCGGTCATACCCACCATCAAGCACCGCTGGCGCCCCGTCAGCGAACCAGGTGCGCCATTCGGGCGTCCCCTGACCGCTGTGTCCGTCCCCCCACTCCAGCCCCTGGATCTCCACCGCGCCGTCGGTGACGGTCTAGCGCATCCGGCAGCACTCGAAACGCGCCTCACGCACCTGCTCCCCGAACGTGCCGAACGCCTCGGGCCAGCGGTAGGGGTCGGACTGGACAAGATCCGTCACGATCCGCGCCACCGCCCGCCGGTCCGCGGGCAGCATGTCCATCACATCGGAGGCCAGGGCTTCGAACTCGACATCGTCCGGCGATTCCATGCCCGGCTCAACGCCGGCACAGGTCCGGCGGGTGCGCCCCGCCGGAGTTCTACCGAAGGATGTGCCGTTGACCGTGGTGTGACCAAAGCACTGCCTTCCACCGTCATCGCCGCCGTCCCCCGCTTCCGCCGACGGCGACCCCTCACGGAGGAGCCGTTGTACGAGGCCCTCGCCGCCCAGTGGCGAACCCAGGGCCGAGCAGTCCCCGGCGAGCCCGACCTCGTATGGACAGACGCCCAACTGCTCCCGCGCTGGCTGTAAGTGCACATTCGTCAGTCCTGGATACAGCGGGGTTGGCGCGAAATCACACGGCCGCCGCTGCACGTGCGCAGCAGCCGTGACCGAGGAGGTGGGCCGCGGCCACACCTGATACGGGCGGGCCTCGTTACAGGGGGCCGGACAGGGCGAAAGGGACAAGGACCAGTTGCAGGGTGCCGGCCACAGCCAGGGTAGGGAACTGGCGAGGGTGGGCAAAGGGGCCGGTGATCTGCAGAACGGTACCGCGGTCGCGGGCCAGGCGGCGCCACTGACGGGTGGCCAGCAGCGGGCCCTTGAACCAGATGCGACCGCCGGGCCGTGTGATCCGCAAGTGCTCACCCTCCAGGACGGCGGACCACTGCGGATGTGGCTGGTCCCACTCCTCGGGCCTCCGGGGCGCTGCCCAGCCGTCGCAGGCCGGCGGCGCACAGGTCTGGTGGGGTGAGCGGGGGAAGAGCAGGGAGGGCAGCCCGTAGTATATCTCCGGCCAGGCCTGCAGGGCGGGTTCGGCAGTGGTGACCAGCCGCTCGTCCAGCGAGGTGCAGCCGATCTCGCGGCGTAGCTCACCCACCATGGCTTCCTCTTCTCTGTTGCCTTCCGCGCCCGCGGCCCGATTATTACCCGGACGGCACCTACCAACTTCCCTGGGACCGGCTAGCTTCAGCCCGGGCCCGGTCGGTGCCCGCCAGGCACAGCGGCCGCGGCGACCAGGTGGCTGCTGGTCGAGGGCCACGCGGGCCGTTCGACCAGGGCAGTCCACTGCGGGTCCGCCACACCCGGAACCGCCCGCTCCATCTGAGACCAGGACCGCACCAGCTCGTTGAAGATCGGCTCGTCAGGTAGCTGCCGAACCGATCCCTCATCTGCCGCCCCGGAACGCCACAATGCCTTCATCGCCGGCGTGTACCCTCAACGCCCTCCCGCATGCCAGGACAGATGACGCGCGGTGCGGTGGTCGTGCCGGGAAGGATCTTCCGCGTGGCCTCCAACCCGTTCACCTCGGGCATCCGGATGTCCATGAGCACGACGTCGGGGCTGGTCCTGCGGACCGCCGCGACGGCTTCGGCACCGTTGGCGGCCTCGGCGACGACCTTGATGCAGACCAGGACAGGCCAACCCCATTCGCGCCTGCCCGGACGTGAGAAACGTCCGCATCACCGGGACCGCCGCCGTCCAGGCCCAGGCCAGGACCCGTAGAACCGCGTGGTGGACAGCATCGGTGATCGCCATCGCAAGAGGCCGTTGACGGGCTCGGGCTGTCAGTCCTACGTGCGAGTCTTCTGGGAGCCGTAGGGCGAATCAAGTCCTAGAATCCCCGGTAGAGGCGGAGTCCCCTCTCCTTCGGGCCGGGAACAGTCCAGCTTGGAGGCACCATGAAGCTTCTTCTCCCTTACGCGGGCGTCAAGAACGCGAGCATCCACGACGCGCTGGTCGATCTCCTGGGCAAACCGATCGCCGAGTCCAACGCCCTCTGCATCCCCACCGCGGGGTACGGGCACCCCCTGGGGAGCCCAGCCGGGGCCTGGCGCTTCATCACCGGACAATCGTCCACCCCGATGTGCGAGTTGGGGTGGAAATCCATGGGCGTGCTGGAGCTCACCGCACTGCCCAGCATCAGTGCGGAGCGCTGGGTGCCCTGGGTCCAGGAGGCGGACGTGCTGCTGGTGAACGGCGGCGACGCACTGTACCTGTGCCACTGGATGCGGCAGTCCGGGCTGGCGGACCTGCTGCCCTCGCTGGGCCGGCTGGTCTGGGTAGGACTCAGTGCCGGGAGCATGGTGATGACTCCCCGTATCGGGGAGGACTTCGTGGAGTGGAAGTCCCCCACCGGCGGTGACGACACGCTCGGGATGGTGAACTTCTCGATCTTCCCGCACCTGGACCACCCGGCCCTGCCGGAGAACACCATGGCCGATGCGGAGCGGTGGGCGGCCGGCCTCCCGAACCCGGCGTACGCGATCGACGACGACACCGCCATCAAGGTGACGGACGGG
>JAQBOP010000162.1 GCA_028287975.1 Mucilaginibacter sp.
CCTAAAACACGTAATTCTATAGCATCCAGTACGGGCAGGGTTTGCGGTGTATCCATCGTAAAAAGTAATTGGTTTGTTTGGGTAGCTAAAGAAACAAGTTTAATATCAAATACCAAATGTTATCTGCCGATAAACTTATAAAACGCTTGTTATTTTATAATCCTTGCCATTTAAAATGAATTGATCACCGGCTTTAAGCCCTTTTAACTTTAACCCGATAGGCGATGCCGAAGATATCGCAAAATAAGATTCGCCATCAACTGTTAAAACGCCCGCGCTGATAGCCAGGTAGAAATTACCATTATTGGTAATCACTATGCTGCCGTTTTCTACCTGCTTAGATTCGGTAGTAGTGGCGATAGAATTTAAAGCGACTTTTAATTTATTAGCCTCATTAAGTTGGGCCATGTTCCTGTCGGTTTCCTGCTGCATCATGGCGCGCCCCGTTTCGTATTTATCGCCGGCGCTGCTTTTGGTATCATCTTTTGATGCTTGTTGTGCTTCGTCAATTCCCTGCTGCGCGGCACCCATGCGCTTTTGCACATAGTCAAGACATTGCTGATATAAAAGTTCTTTTAATTTGCTCACGGTGTAAATGTAAAATATATAGGGCAAAATAAAAGCCCCCGTACACTCGCTGTTTGGGGGCTTTCAACCTAAACCTTATCACATTGTAAGCGTGAGCCTACAGATAATATACAAAGAACGTAAATTTTTTACAAACAGTTGTCTATACATGCAAATTTTTTTTCACATCGGTGTAATTTTTACAATAAGTCAGCACTTTACATTAATTCACTATGCTTATTTGGATTTAATTTAAATAAGACATACATTTGTTGGGTTAACGTTTATATATGAGGCTTTCGCAACTTCAGGTAGGAGAAAAAGGTATTGTAAAAGAATTTACAGATCTTGAAATGTCAGTTAAATTAATGGAAATGGGTTGTTTGCCTGGCGAAGAAATCAGAGTTGACCGTATTGCCCCACTTGGCGACCCCATTGCCATAAACGTATCAGGATACCAGTTGAGCCTGCGTAAACGCGAAGCCTCAACCATTATATTGCAGTAGTATTTAAGTAATTGAAAGCCGATATAAGAGTTGCACTTGTTGGAAACCCAAACACCGGAAAATCCACACTCTTTAACGTATTAACCGGGTTAAATCAAAAAATAGGAAATTTTCCGGGGGTTACGGTTGATAAAAAAGTTGGCTACTCTAAACTGCCCGATGGCAGCACGGCCGAAATTGTTGACTTACCCGGTACTTACAGCCTTTATCCCAAAAGCCAGGATGAATCTATTGTATTTTCGGTATTGGCCGACAGGGCAAACAAGCTAAGTCCGGATCTGGTCATTGTTATTCTCGATGCCTCTAATCTAAAAAGAAATTTATTGCTATACAGCCAGGTTGCCGACCTGAAGATCCCGGTGATCATTGCGCTTAACATGATGGACCTGGCTAAAAAGTCGGGCATAATCATTGATATCGATCAGTTTTCCAAAAGTCTGGGTGTGCCGGTGGTCCCGATTTCGGCACGTAAGCAGGAAGGGATAGATCAGCTTAAAACAGCGGTATCCTATGCCAATAAAATAGCTTTACAGGAAGATAGTATAGATGTGAGGTCGATAGCGCCACAATTGATCGAAAGCATCAGCAAAGAATTAAATATTGATAACCCCTACTTCGCACTACAGCTTGCGCATCAGCATGAAACATTAAAGTTTTTATCGGCCGCGCAGTCTGATCGCATAGAGGAGTTGGAAAAAGAACATTCTTTTCACTCACAAAAAGCACAGGGCAGCGAAACCATCGCCCGCTATAGCTTTATTAATGAGTTGTTATACGACACGGTTAAAGTGCCTGCTACTGCCCACGACGAAACATTAAGTAATAAATTAGATAAGATACTTACCCATAAAGTATTTGGCTTTATTATATTTTTTGCCGTTTTACTATTTATGTTCCAGGCCATATTTTCATGGGCCGCATATCCAATGGAGTTGATAGCAGACGCTTTTGTATGGATCCAAAACACATTAAATCACATATTGCCTGCCGGCCCGCTGGTTAGTTTACTGGTTGACGGCGTAATAGCCGGCCTGAGCGGAGTAATGGTATTTATACCCCAGATAGCCATCTTATTTGCTTTTATCTCGATACTGGAGGATACCGGCTATATGTCGCGTGTTACTTTTATGATGGATAAGCTGATGCGTAAAGTTGGTTTGAACGGCAAATCGGTAGTACCCTTGATTGGCGGCTTTGCCTGCGCGGTACCATCCATCATGAGTACCCGTACTATCGAGAACTGGAAGGACAGGATGATCACCATTATGGTTACGCCATTGGTAACATGTTCGGCACGCTTACCTGTTTATACATTGTTGATCGCCTTAGTTGTACCCAATAAAAATGTTTGGTGGTTATTTAACCTACAGGGTTTGGCATTAACGGGTATGTATGTGTTCAGCCTAATATCGGCAGTGGTGGTGGCGTGGGTATTTAAGTTTATTTTAAAAAGTCGCGAACGCGGTTATTTCATTATGGAGTTGCCCGTTTACCGTATGCCGCGGTGGAGTAACGTAGCCTTCTCTATGTATGACCGGTCGAAATCATTTGTGCTGCAGGCCGGTAAGGTGATCATCGCGGTGTCTATTGTGCTATGGGTAATGGCGTCTTACGGACCTGGTGATCGTTTTGAAAAGATAGAAACTAAATACAAACAACCACAATATACCCAAAATATCAGCACCGACCAGGTAAGCAAGGATATCGCTTCTGAAAAGCTGGAAAACTCATACGCGGGGGTACTGGGCCATGTGATCGAACCGGCTATTCGCCCGTTAGGGTTCGACTGGAAGATCGGCATCGCCCTCATCACATCATTTGCTGCACGCGAGGTTTTTGTGGGCACCATGGCTACCATATACAGTGTAAATGGCGATGCTGATAATATCCAATCGGTCCAAGAGAAAATGCACCAGGCTAAAAATACACAAACCGGGCAACCTGTGTTTACATTGGCGGTAGCTTTTTCGCTAATGATGTTTTATGCCTTTGCCATGCAATGCGCAAGTACCGTAGCGGTAGTTTACCGCGAAACCAAAAGCTGGCGCTGGCCGGCAATTCAATTTGCCTACATGACGGTACTGGCTTATGTAGCCAGTTTTGTGGCGTATAATCTCTTAAATTAAGCGGAAAGTTAACAGACCAAAGCTTTTATTCTTTTTTCACTTTCGGCTTTGCGCTTTTTGCTTTAAATTTGAATAGAGGTAAGAATTGGACAAAGTAAAAGTATTAGAAAAGTATCTTCCGCCCGAGGCCGCCCCGCTTATTGGCCGGTGGATAGACTACTTTAGATGTGAGTTTAAAATTTCACGCAATCGCGGCAGTAAGTTTGGCGATTACCGTGCCCCCCACCAGGGCAAAGGGCACCGTATCTCTGTTAATTTCGATTTAAATCCCTACGCGTTTTTGGTAACCACCGTACATGAGTTTGCACACCTGCATACCTGGAACGAGCATAAACATAAAGCCAAACCGCATGGCACCGAATGGAAAAATAACTTCAAAAAAATGATGCAGCCTTTTTTTGAAAAAGATGTTTTTCCGCCTGATGTAAAACATGCTATTGTTAGCTATCTCAATAATCCGGCGGCATCAAGCTGCTCAGACCTGACGCTGTACCGCTCGCTCCGTAAATATGACGCGCCTAAAGAGGATATCCACACGGTAGAGAAACTGCCCATGAACGCGGTATTTAAGCTGAAGGATGGCCGGATTTTCCGCAAGGAAGAAAAGCTGCGCAAGCGCTATAAATGCACAGAACTAAAAACCAAACGCGTTTACCTGTTTAGTCCTGTAGCAGAGGTTGAATTGATAGAAGGATAACAGTTATTAGGGTATTGCAAGCATGGGCAGTAAATATCACAGCAAATCGCCCGGATTTGGATAAAAACATGTATAATTATAAAACTTAAATATTATAGATATTCAGCATTATTCAATATAACCCATGCCGAGCTATGAAATTTTATGATGGTGATGAATGGCTGTTAAGCCGCTTTCTATTTTATAACATAGGTATATGACCCGGTTTTTATTAATCCTTCTCTTTTTTTTAATATCGCTGTTATCCGTATTTAAAGCTCCGGCTTATTATTTTTGGTTACTGGCTATTTTGGTTACAGAGTACCCTTTAATTTTTGCAGGGATAACCACAATACTGGTATTGTCGGGCATTTGGGTGAAGAAATATCAATTGTCAGGAACGATAATTGGAATCGTGACTATCATTGTTTTTTTATCGCCAATAATCAAAGCGTATTTTATTGGCTACGACCTTAAAAACGAACTAAACACCGCATTCAACATAAGCAATCATATTCCGGACACAAATAATAACCAAGCCCCGTTTAGCTTTACGAGATTATTTGCAGGCAAAAAGGTTGTCGCCCATAAAACGTTATCCTATGTTTCTTACATAGATACGGCATTAACGCTTGATTTTTTTCCTGCCCAAATTGCAGGAAAAAAACCTTGCGTAATTGTAATACACGGCGGTTCATGGAGCAGCGGTGATAGCAAACAATTGCCTGAGCTTAACAGCTACTTAGCTCGTGCAGGTTACAATGTAGCGGCCATTAATTATCGCATGGCGCCAAAATACCGAAATCCTGCGCCGCGCGAGGACGTTCAGAACGCGCTGAAATACCTGGCTGCTCATTCTGAAGAATTGCAAATTGATACCAACGATTTTGTTTTGCTTGGCCGCTCGGCAGGGGCGCAAATAGCTTTGCTCTCGGCCTATACTTTGTGCGACAAGAACATAAAAGGCGTAATTGATTTTTATGGCCCTGCTGACATGGTTTGGGGCTATTCTGTCCCGTCAAATCCGTTAGTCATGAACTCGCGTGGCGTGATGGATGCTTATCTTGGGGGTGCATACAACAAAGTACCGCAAAATTATGAGCAAAGCTCACCCATTAGGTTTGTCGACCAGTTTTCTATCCCGACGTTGATCATTCACGGCGAAAATGATGTTCTGGTAGCCTATGAGCACAGTAACAAGTTAAATAATAAACTTAATGATGCCGGAGTTGCGCATTACTGGCTCAAGCTCCCATGGGCAACGCACGGATTTGATTATAATTTAAATGGCCCCGGCGGACAATTGTCAACCTATGCGGTCGAGCATTTTTTAAAGGCAATTACAACGCCCTAACGGAAGACGTGGGAGCTAAAGCAAACTGACTACCCCGTTCTCACTTCTTTAAACCTGCTGAACACTACAAAAGCCAACAGGCAAAGTACGCAGCCGCAGATACCGTTCAGTCGCAAACCGTAGTCGTTGCCGGGATCTTTACCATAAACTGTCAGGAAGGCAAACAAGGCTATTCCTAAGGTCTGCCCCAGTTTTACAAACAGGTATTTAACGGCGAAAAACATTCCCTCGCGGTTCTCGCCAGTTTGGTCGGCATCATGTTGCGCAATTTCAGCAAGTATGGCGTTGGGCAATATCCCCAGCGATGCCAATGGAAAGGCGGCGCAAAGCACCAGCGTATAGATCTGTATGTTTGATGAGACCGGAAACTTACCCAGGAAAAATATCGCTACGAAGATCAGGCTCAGCAGCGCAAACGAAAACAGCACAATTGGCTTTTTACCGATCTTTTTAGACAGGTAGTTAATTAGTGGATAAAAAACCAACGAAAATAACACCATCGTTCCCATTAAAACACCTCCCTTTGATTCCGGCAGATGCAGTAATACAGTAACGAAATACAACAACCCACTTGATATAATGCTGAGCGCCATATAGTAAGAGAAATCTGATACCAAATAGTATTTAAAATTGCTGTTGCTAAATGTTTTGCGGATAGCCGGCAGTAAAGGTAAGTGCGAAGGTTTGCTGTGTGAATATTTTTTTTCGTTAATAAACAGTACTGGTATCAGCATAAATAGACCCGCCAAAATGCTCATGCCCCAAATGGTGTATTGCACAGCCGAGTCGCGTTCTATGATAGTAAAATTCTTTTGCAGCAAGTCGGCAAAATTATTGATCAATGCCGAAAACACGATACCGATGATAAACCCCACCTGTTGAAATGACGAAAGCTTAACCTTTTCGGCGGCGGTTTCTGTCAGCTCGGGCAACAATGCGTTATAGGGTATGATATAAGTAGTGGCGCCCATGAAAAAGCAGATCATGTTTACCGTTAACCATACCGCGTTATAAATGCTCTCGCCTTTTACCAATGGCGAAAAGGTTAAACAGCAGAAAAACACCGCGGGTATAATGGCCCATTTCATGAATGGGATGCGCCGTCCTTTTGGATTGGTGCTTTTATCGCTCAACGAGGCGATAAAGGGATCATAAATAGCGTCAACAAACCTGCCTGAAGCTGCAATTACCGATAATAGGTTAAGTACGCCAAACACGAGTAATTGTGGTACAAAAGGTATCAATCCCGAATTGGTTGGGGGCAGATAAAAGTATGGCAACATTACAATGATGGTGTTGGTCATCATGCTCCAGCCTATCATCCCGCAGGTATAAGCCAATTGTTTTTTGAAAGGGAACTTTACAACGGCCATCTCTTATTGCAATATGCTAATATTAAAATAAGATAATGAATTTAAGATGAAAAGTGTTTTTGGGGAATTATAGCCCTAAAAAGTAATCATATCCCAGTTCTGCCCAATAGTCTCGCGGACGTTGGTTGCTGAAACTTATCGACCCTATCCGTTTTAAATTTTTAACGCCATACTTAACCGGGATGATCAATCTTAACGGCGCGCCATGGTTTAGGGGTACAGGCTTGTCGTTCATTTCATAGGCCAGCAGGGTTTGCGGGTGCAGGGCGCTGTCCATATCCAGGCCAACGTAGTATAGTTTGTCAGGCGTTTCCAAGCCCACATAATCCATTTTTGTTTCGGTATCCAGGTTAAAGTGTTTTATAAAATCAACAAACGAGAGGCCACCCCAATACTGGATCTGGTCCCATCCTTCAACACATTTAAAATCAAAAACGATCTCGGTCTTCGGCAACGCCTTGATATCCTCAATGCCTATCAATAGTTTCTCCCCGTTGCCCTTGGTTACCTGCAATTTCCAGGCAGCAAGATCTATCGGGCTCTCAACGCCTACGTCACTGTTCTGCCGTACATTTTTGGCCGCCATTGATTTTGGATAGGTTTTTACCAAATGTTTCTCGCTATAAAAAAGCCGGCGAACGGCAATCTCGGTTTTATTAAGCGCGCGACGTAACGGCACGCGGGTGCCGCCGGTAGTGGCTGTTACCTCGTCGGGCGAGTTATAAAGCCATTTCCAGCCAAATACGCCGCCAACCGCGGCCGCGCCGAATAAGCCAAACGAAAGAAACGTGCGCCGGTTAATTTTTTGCTCGGGGGTAAGCGGTTTTTTAACTTTTTTCTTCGTCATTTGCCTTTTCAATAATGGGTTTAGGCTTATTACCAACAACCTCGAACCCGGTAATCACCGAACTGAAATTTTTCCATCCCGCCAGGAAAACCTGCACCACATGGATCACAAAAAAGAAAACATAACCCAGAGTCAATACAAAATGCAGGATCCTCGCGAAATGATACCCGCCGCATAGCCAGGTTAAATAATAAAATTGTACCGGTTTGTAAATGGCTAAACCCGTAATTACCGAGCCTATACCCATTATGATTATGGCTGTATAAGCGATACGCTGCGCGGCATTATATTTTTTTTGCGGTGGCGCCATTTTGCGGATATGCAGGTCATGCAGCAATACCAGCCAGGCTTCTTTAAACGATTTTTTTTGTGGGACCAACTCGCGCCACTCGCCCGAAATTAGGGTGTAGGCTACATAAAATATCCCGTTGAGGATAAAGAACCACATGAACAAAAAGTGGAAAGCCATGCCTTCCTGCAGCCGATGGGTAATATGAAAGAATTTATAAAACCACTCGGGGAAAAACACAAAATAGGTATGGCCAAACAGCTTGATCTTATATTCGTCGTCGGCCCAATAGATCAACATACCGCTCCATATCATGATGGTAAGCATCGGGAAATTAACCCAATGGCACCACCGCATGGCTAACGAATGTTTTTCTTTTATTTCTTTCACCTGATTAACAAGTTAATAAATATTCTTTTTTATAATTAACTGGCCGATGGAAAAGCGTGTTTGGCCGCACCGGTAATTTCGCCGGTTTGGGTGTTTTGTATTAGAGCAATGATCTCCCAGTTCTGTGTATTAAAATCCTTCGGTAAAGTTATGCTTTCGGTGCCACTCATTTTATCATTTAAACGGGTGCTTTGAAACTGGCGAATGATCTGTACATGCGATAAATTGCGCCCGCTGTTTTCACCTGCTTTTACACTTGTTCTTGCAGTTTTTTCTACCAACGCCAGCAACAATACGCTATTGGCATCATTGCCTTCTGTTTGGTAATGTACTATTGCTTTATTCTGATCGGCTTTTAAATCACTCAACGTTATTTGGGCTGATGATGGTTTTTGCAGCCCCGATTTTATAGCGCTACGTAACGAGCCTTCTTCTGACCCTACAAATTCTTTCTTGCCGTTCACCACAATTTGCGGGGTATAAACCTGCGATAAATGCAGATACTGCGCGTAACTGTTTTGCCTTGCCGAATACGCGGCGTTGCTAAATCCATCTTTCCAGCCTAAACGGTTCCAGTAATCCACATGAAAAGCCAGTATGTATACCGGTTGGTCTTTATATTCTTTCTGGATCTTTGCCACCAGTTCATCAGCAGGTGGGCAGCTTGAGCATCCCTCGGATGTAAACAGTTCTATAACGGCAAAGCCCTTGCCTACGGTGTTGTTATGTTTGGCCGGTTTTACATTGATAAACGCAGCAGCCAAAAAAGCAATTATCACGATAACTAACGGCAGTATAAATATTTTGATCGTTCTCATTTTACAAAAGTTTAATAAGTTATATACGCAATTGGTCGTAGCTACGCGCTGTTCCTTACAATAAATTTAATAATTTTATTTGATCTGACATTTTATTGTAAGGTTTCGCGCGTATATGCGACTAAAGATCATTTAACGATATCAAATTAAATGTTAGCCACCTCATTACTAAACCCGCATAAATGGGTTGACAACCATGCCGATTACTTATATGCTTACGCCATAAGCCGGATAAGCGACGACGAGCAGGCGCGTGACCTGGTGCAGGAAGTTTTTTTGGCAGCATTAGAAAAAGCCGACAAGTTTGAAGGCAAAAGCAGCGAACGAACGTGGCTTACCGCGATATTAAAAAATAAGATCATCGATATTTATCGCAAGCGGTCATCGGGATTAAATAATACTGTAAAGGCTGCAGAAAAAGAGCAGGAAGATTTTTTTTATGAAGACGGGCACTGGCGCGAAGAGCACTATCCCAGGGAAATGGGCATTGAAGATAACGACCCTTTGCACAACAAAGAATTTAACCAGGTGCTGCAAAGGTGTATGAAAAAGCTGCCTGAACTATGGTTGGCCGTTTTTACAATGAAGCATATGGAAGACGAATCGACCGAAAGTATTTGTACGGAACTAAAAGTTTCATCGGCAAACTTTTGGGTAATTATTCACCGCACTAAACTTAACCTGAGGGCTTGCCTTCAAAAAACATGGATTTAAAATGGGCCCACTAAAAAAGATCATATATAATTGTAAGCGCGCGACCTTCCTGATCGAGAAAAAACTGATTGATCGCCTTACCATACGCGAAAAAATGGAATTGCGTATCCACCTGTTTGGCTGTTCGGTTTGCCGGGTGTTTGATAAACAAAGTGCGCTGATCAACCAAATGGTACAGCAGCTTTTTAAAAGCACTAAGGATAGCGGAGCACACCTTGACGATATCTTTAAACAGGAATTGCAGCACCGTATTGAAGATGAATTAAATAAAAATTGATTTTGTTGTAAGGTTTGTAAGGGGCTTGCGACTAAGCCTGAAACTACACATAAAAACCACATCAAGATGAAATCAATTCTTTCAAAAATCCTGGTAGCAGGTGCAATCGTAGCCGCCTTTTCTTTAAATGTACAGGCAGGCCCTATCCGCCCAATGTTAGCCGATACCGGCAAAATGGGTAAAATGTCCAAGATGTCTAAAATGGACAAGAAGATGGATAAAAAGAAAATGGACAAAAAAATGTCATCAAAGAAAATGGCAAAAGACACCGGTAAAATGTAATTGACGGAGCGGGGGAGGTTACTCTCCCGCTTTTTAAACTCTTATATAAAAACAATGAAAAAACTTATACTTATAACTTTCTTACTATTCGGCTCCGTTTCTATTTTCGCACAATCGGGCTTAAAGAAAGGTGGACAGGCGCCGGAGTTTACGGCTAAAGATAACTACGGTAAAGAGCTCGACCTGAAAAAACTGCTCAAGACGCATAATGCGGTAGTGTTGTTCTTTTATCGCGGACAATGGTGCCCTTACTGCAACAAGCACATCCAGCAGCTGCAGGATTCGCTGCAATTATTAACCGGCAAAGGGGCTTATGTGATAGGCGTAACACCCGAAACCAGTGAAAACATCAACAAAACCGTTGGTAAAACACATGCGTCTTTTTCTATAATCCAGGATAAAGGATACAAAATAATGAAGGCTTACGATGTTAACTATGTGATGGACCAGGATATGGTAACCAAATACAAAGGCTACGGTATTGATCTTGAACAGAACAACGGCAACACGGATCATGTACTACCCGTACCCGCCACTTATGTTATTGACAAAAGCGGCAAATTGATCTACGTCCAATTTGACAAGGACTATCGCAACCGGCCGTCAATAAGAACGATTGCAGACGTACTATAATTAACATGTCATTTCGAGCAACAGCGAGAAATCTATACAAGATAGGCGGCAAAGCAGTGTATAGATTTCTCACTCGTTCCCTGCCCACCGGCAAGCGGACTCGTTTCGAAATGATCTTTAAGGAATATACAAATCCCCATCAGTCAACCCTTCCAACTCCTGCGGGTTATGACTTACAATCAGAACGGTTGCCGCCAATTCTTTAAAAAGGAGTTTGAGCTCCGCGATCAATTCGGTTTTCATATCCGGGTCTAATGCCGAGAAAGGTTCGTCCATCAGAATCAGTTTGGGTTTTATGGCTAATGCCCTTAAAACAGCTAATCTTTGCTGCTGCCCGCCGGATAAATGGATGGGTTTATGATCTGTCAGTGTATCCAGTTTTCCTAAAAGCAGCAATCGCTTTATCCATTCCATATCGTTAGTTGCATATTGCAGGTGCGCTAAAACGCTCATGTTGGGAAACAGGGCGTAATCCTGGAAAACAAAACCCGGCATTCTTTTTTGTGGCGGCAGGTTGATATTGTTATCGGTATCTAACCAGGTTTGGCTATCAACTACTATTTTTCCTTTTTCGGGATACACCAAACCTGCGATTGTTTTTAGCAACGTGGTCTTACCCGCGCCAGATGGCCCGTAGATTTTGGTAATGCTACCCGTGGTAAACTGATGGCTTATTTTTAAAATCTGTTGCCCCCGGTAAGCCTTCAGCCTTTTTTCTATCGACAGGTCTATCATTCTAACGGAGATTTAGCCTGGTACTTATTAAAAACAAAGACGCTTATCACCATCACAAAGGTTATAGAAAACAGGATCAGCGAATAGGTATTGGCGGCCGCGTAATCCATCCGCTCAACAGAATCATATACAGCGATAGAGGCCACCCGTGTTACGCCCGGTATATTACCACCAATCATCAGCACTACGCCAAACTCGCCCAGCGTATGGGCAAAGGTTAGCACGATAGCGGTGAGCAATGAGGGTTTAATATTAGGCACTAAAACGCTTTTAAACGTTTGCCATTGGGTTTTACCTAACGCATAAGATGCCTGGGTCAGCGAAACCGGTAATTGCTGTAAGGCCGACTTAATAGGCCCCGTCATAAACGGCATGCTGTATATGAACGATGCCAGCACCAGTCCCTTAAAAGAGAAGACAAATTGGGTGTCAAAGGTATCCTGCAGCAACTTACCCAAGCCGTGCTGGGGACTAAAAGCCAGCAACAAGTAAAACCCCAATACCGAAGGCGGCAAAACCAATGGCATGGTAATAATAGCTTCGACAATGGTTTTAAAAAATGATCTACCCTTTGATAACCACCAGGCAATTGGCAAGCCCACGATAAACAACAACGAGGTTGTAATTGCCGCCAGCTTTAACGTGAGCCATATTGGTGATAGGTCCATCCCGGTACTTAATTACTGAACGCGATAACCATATTGCTCAAAGATCTTTTTGGCGTCCTCGCTCAAAATATAGCGGTAAAACTTTTCAGCATCGGGGTTGGTTTCGCCATGCTTTAAAACCACCATTCCCTGCTGTATAGGGGCATAGGTTTTGGGGTCGATCAGTTTCCAGAAAAGTGTTGTTTTATTGGCAGGGTCTTTAACCAGCGCCTGGGTGGTAAAACCGACATCAACCACGCCGGTAGTGATGTAAGTATTTACCTGCGATATGCTTTCGCCATAAACCATTTTACTTTTTACATTATCCAGGACGCCTTTTTTCTTTAAAAGCTCTTCGGCTGCCAAACCGTATGGCGCTACTGATGGATTAGCAATTGCGATTTTTTTGATACGGGGCGTCAACATGGTTCGCTCCCAATTTTCAAAGCCAATGTTTTTTGTACTGCAGATGATCAGATTGCCTAATGCGTAAACGACCGGGGCTTTTACCGAAAACCCGTCTTTATACAAAGCATCCGGGAAGCTCAGATCTGCGGATAAGAAAACGTCGAACGGCGCGCCATTTTTGATTTGCGCTACCAGCTTACCTGACGAGCCCACTATGGGATCAATATCTATATTGGTTTTCTGTTTAAAATCCTTTTGAAGAACGGTGATAATTGATTGTAGGTTAGCCGCCGCCGCTACTTTTAAGTTTTGGGCATAAGACGCGGCAAAAATGAAAAAACAAAAACTTAGCAGTAAAGAAACGCGTTTGATCTGGCCGGCAAAATAGGTTCTGAAATCCATACCTTTAAACATAAGCTATAAATATAAACGAATTATTAGAAACAATAGTGTCGTTTACAAGCAATCCCGCAGGTGGTATGGGCGTTTTCTTTGTGTTTGCTATTGCGGCGACGGATAGCCTGTAAACAGTCGCAATTTATAAAACAAAAAAGGGAGAAAGCCTAACCCCTCACCCTTAAAAATCTCACACTATTTATTGTTAATTAGCCGGCTCTTCGGTTGGCGTGCCGACAATTTTAAATACTTTGTCGCCATTGGTATCAACCGCGTCCTGGAAGTAATAACCTTCTTGCGATACATAGTATTTCTGGCCGTTCAGCTTCAATATTTTGCAGCCTTCAGGCAGTGAGTCAACAAGGTCGCCAACTTGCGGCAGGTCATCCTGCGAGGCCGTTGCGCCGCCATCATCTGTATTTAACTCGCCGTCTTTACCTGCTATCTGGTAAACTAAGGTGCCATCATCTTTAGTTATCGGCTGGTAATAAACCCCATTCAATTCATAATACTGCATACCGTTTATGGCAATTGCCTGCGCTTTTGTTGGCAGTTTATCTATAGTTGCGCCTACAGGCGGTTCAACTACGGTGTAGTTATTATCTTCCTGCCTGTAATATAAACCATCATTGTAAAAATATTGGTCGGGGCCATAGTAAAACGGATAGTATCCTGTAGGCAACACGGTTAAGCTAAAGCCAAGTTGCGGCCTGTAATATGTTGCGTAATAACCGCGGTTACGATAATAAAACCCTTGCGGCCTTGCTGTGATATGGTTTCTGCCATATTGCAGGCCCGGATAGCTGCGATAACCGCCACTACGATATGCAGTGCCATTTCCTCTTGGCGTATATGTATATGGCCTTTGCCCGATAGCAGGATAATGGCGGGCTTGCGAACTTGCCTGGCCAAAAGATGGTGTACTATGCTGTATACCACGCGGCGCGGATGGTGTATTAGAACCTACCGCATTAGGATTTCTTTGTGGCCTGTTAAATGAGTTGTTTTGTTGCTGCGACTGGTTTTGCGTTTGCTGTTGTTGAACAGGACGCTGTACCTGTTGTTGCTGTTGCGGGGCCTGGCGCTGCACTTGTTGTTGAGATGCCGGACGTTGCTGTTGTTGTTGTGGAGCAGGGCGTTGGGCTGGAGCCGGTGGGGCCTGGCGCTGTGGAGCAGCAGGCGGCGGGGTCGACTTGGTATCGCTATGCTCGCTGCCCCTTTGTGCATTGGCAGGCAACGCTACACTTAAGCCTAATAAAGTGCTAAAGGCAACCCCAATTACGTGTTTATATATCTTTTTCATGTTTTGGTTATGATATGTCCGGCATAACTAACGCCGGCTGTTATATTTTAGACGTACAAAGATACAAAGGTTTAATCATTGCTGTTCTGACGTATCCTGCAGTATCAAATATAAACAGTAAAACGTATTTAAGCAGCAAAAGGCTACAGCTTTTCAGAAATAAACAAGAATGGCTCAGGAAAATTCAGGCTAAAAAACCCATCGGCGGATGTTATGAAAGCATTATCGCTCAGTTTTTCAAGTCCTGTTGTTTTAAGTTGACCTGCTTTAGATAAGATCCTAATATCCTCACCAGCAGGCTTCCACTTGCTAAACCCCGAAGTAATCGTGTATATTTTTTGTTGCTGATAAAAAATCACCAGGTTTATTTTATTCGCAAACGGCAGATATTCAGCCAGGTCAAACTCGTCTGTCACTACATTAACAGCCGGGTAGCCCTTTGCAATCAAATGATCCATAGCCGCTGCAATAACCGTCTTGGTATCGACAGGCAAATTTTTGATGTCGGATTGCAGGTTGCTTTCCGCTTCATCTGTAATGATCAAATCGATTTTTATCCCCTGCACATTTAGTTTTTCGGCGGTGACGGATGTGGTTATCACAGTTGGGCTCCATTCCAATAGTTGCCCAAGTTGCTCATTATCAAAACTGTCCAGCCCCAATACCAGCAGGGCAGGCTCCTGTTTTTCGCGGACGATATGATGTGACGACATGGGATTATCGATTAGTTTTTAGCAATTATCAATATATTTTCCGATAGATCTCTTTAATGGCATAGCCGGGGTCTGCCGCTAAATTGACCGCAGATGAAACTGCTATTCCATAAATACCGGCTAACATTAAAGGCTCTATATCAGCTAATTGGATACCGCCTACCGCTATAACAGGCAGCTCTATCTGATGCCGTTGCAATAACCGGTATCCCTCAAAACCCAGTAAGGGCTTATCATTGGGTTTGGTATTTGTGTGGGCAAACGGGCCATAACCGCAATAGTCAACAACGCCGGTTGCCTGTATTGCCAGTAGGTGTTTAATATTTGTTGCCGATGCCCCTAAAGTTTTATCCGGGCCTATTTCTGTGCGAATGCCGTCAAAATTTGCATCAAAATCTTCAATATGTACACCCTGTGCGTCAATTTCCGTCAATAAATGGCAATGGTTTGTGATGATAAGTGTAGCACCCCAATCATCACAGATCGCGGCAATCTGGTTGGCGTCGGCAATCAATTCATCATCATCTTTGGTGAGGCACCGGTACTGTATCCAGTTGGCGCCCGACTCGCAGGCTATTTGTGCCTGTTCGATATGGGTACGGTTAGGCAGGTCCTGGGTGAGGTAGTGAAATTTTGAGACGTATTTTTTCATTTGAGCGGCGTGGAATATCACCCCGAAATTAAGCAAACATCAGGCTAAAACAGGTCATTGCAATTTTAAATCTTTCAGTAAACACTCTTCCAGTATTATGCGCACGCTATCTTTACCCTTATAGCCCCATTTTATCAAACGGATGGAGCTATCTGCTATCTCTATACCGGTGATATCGCCATCATCAAAACAGCAGCAGCCACTGTTAAAATATGTGTCTAAATAGCCTTTAAAATCCGGTGGGCGCGAATCTTTTAAATGCAGTTTATCAATCTTAGCCTGTAATTGCATGGCTTCATTGCCGGTTGCTGCTGATAGTTTTTCATAAAGCGCCTCTAACTCAGTTAACGAACGAAACACCGGCTGGTGCGTATGTCCGGTAATTAATAGCGTATTTTCGCGTTTCGAACTCCACTCATACATCAAACTGTTATGGTCGGTTTTTAACTGGTCGTTATTTGCGGGGGTATTGGGGTTAATGCGCAGGTAAGCTTGAAACGGTGCCCATACGTCAGATACAAACCACTTGCTAAACCAGTTGCCATCACTTTGCAGATCGCCCTGGTGGCCGTGAGTCATATAAATATTTAGCTTTTTATTGCCGATAGTAGTTTGCAGGATAGCGCCCTCGTATATTTTTACCGCCTGCCCATAGATCTGCATCAGGCTTACGGCGGCCAATGGGTCATTGTCCCAATACAGGTCATGATTGCCAAAAATTTTAATAAAAGCATTGCGCGCTAAAAACTTCTTTTCGGCATTGAACGTGTTTTTGTTATGCCTTTTAATGGTCAGTAAAATATTTTCCCAAAGCTCTTCGCTATCGCCAAGATTGATGTAAACGAACTTTTCGTGATCGTAATGATCCAGCGCAGCCAAATAATTTTTTGCTGATCTTGCAAAGATGTCGGCACCATCGCGCGCGCCTTTATGCTGATCTGATAAAATAACAAACCGGTCTTTTTCAGCATTAAACTCAATTACCCGCCCCCTTTTGCCGGGGTTGGTGGTAATGTTTTGATAAAGATCACTCAACGCTTTGTTTACCCGTTTTTTATCGGGCCGTGAAGAAAGCCTGTTAGCCAAATTTATAACAGGTTTGGTTAACAGGCGTTGAAGTAGTTTGCGCATGTGGTGATAACGTATATTACGTTAATATTGTTGGCTATATGTTTTCTTTAAAAACCAAATGATTTTACTAATGATAATTTGACAGTTGGTATAACAGAATCTGATGTTTGCATCCATGAGTTAACGTCATTATTAACATTTACAAAACACAAATTGATCAATAAGTGAAAATCTTTCTTGTCATTTAAATCCAGATAGCTTTGTATACCAAAAGACGTGAAAGACCGTATTCTTTTGGCGTCCGGATAGTATTTTTCAAAAGTTTTAATATTGGTAACCACCAGTAATTGATTCGTATTAAAATAGGCGCTTATTGCATGAGGTATTATAATATATTCAAAACCCAGTTTAACATGAAAAACTGTAGTATTGAAGCTTGTGAGTGTATCAGGCTGTAATTTTTTTCCTAAGTAATACACTCCCAGGTTTATACTCAGTTTTTGCTCATAATGGTTAAAATCATTATTAAAACTCGGGTTTTTATCAGCAGCGATAAAACCAAAAGTAAAATCAGTCATAAAACCAATTGTACTTGCCTCTGGTACAAAAAGTTTATTTACACCCGGATTTTTTTTATCATCGTCATTAGCAGCCATAATAAGCTTCGCTTCTCCATAAATAGAAGACTGTTCTTTAGTTACAAATTTCTTTGAGCCAACTATCGTTATGTTGGGTATAACAGCACCATGATCGCCAAATATTTTATTTATTCCTCCCAAAGCTGATAATCGTTCCGCTTCTGTCGCTTCGGTTTCATTATCTTTCTCAATTTTTTTAATGATTATGTTAAGACCATCAATATACTTGTTAAAATTATCTACGTACGAATTATATTCACGCAAAAAAGTTTTCCTATTAGCTTCAAATTCTTCAGCTTCCGACTCCATTTTTTTTACTCTCTCCGCTGCATTTGTATAAATAGTTTCTTTGATGGTTTTATACTTCGTCAGGTCGATTTTAAATTGCTTAAGATCCAGTAAATAGCTGTTTATTTTGTTTCGTTGTGGTATAATTATGGTATTCAATTTATATTCAACGATATAGCTTTGCGAATCGAGGAGACTTGCTTGTGAGGATGTGATTTTTTGATCCTTTATAATTTTAGCGTTGATGATTTCATCAAATGTCTTTATAGCCTTTTTCCGATCCTCGCCAATACCTTTTATATAAGCAGCTAAATCGGCATCCAAAGCTTTGATATACCCGCCGTATTTTTCAATAATAAGATCATTATACTGATCATATAAAGATAGTTTTTGTGTGTTGTTGTCTTTTATACTCTGTTGTGCATTATTTAGTTGGTTAAGTAATTTGTTGTTATTCTTTTTAAGGTCAGCAATCTGTTTTTGCAAAATTGCTTTTTCATCAGACTCTGCAGTGGCAACTTTGTCAGCCAAGGTATTAATTAATGAGGTGTTAGCCTCTATCCTATCATTAAGAACCTTAGTCTCACCCATTTGCTTAAAAAATGCAGGATCGATTTTTACAGAGGAGTTTTTAAGCAGTGTGTCGGATTTACTGGTTGCCTTGTCAAGTGGTTTTATCTCGCCAATTTTTAACGAAATAGAAGGCGAAATACTGTTAGATTGCATTAATTGACAATGCACCTTCGTGTAACTAAAAATTATTATAACGATTAATAAAAATATCTTTTTCATTTTTTTGATTTAAATAAGTTAATAGCGATTATGAAGCATAATTTAAAAAGAGGCTTGCAAAACCAATAATTCAAGACTAATCTGTTGTTAGTGCTTTGTAAATAATGCTTCAGTTATTATAATATTCATATACGTTATCACATGCATGACTGTACCTGACGCCAACCAAAGGTTGCTCCATTTAAATCAGCTGTTTGCGAAAAAGCCATTTTGCCAGCTAAATGGACAGCGTTATAATTATTGATTTTTTCAGGTCTATTGTTTCGGGTTATTAGTTATCAACCTGATTGTCCAAAAATTATCTGACAGATCTTCATTTAACAAATACTCATACGGCATAGTAAAATATCCATCCATCCCCCAATCATCACCCCAGCTGTTTCGTACAATAAAGCGGCTGCTTTGGTCATCATAACCTACCGCAAGTACCGCGTGGCCGCCCACCATGTTTTCATCAGGTCGTGGTAAATTAACAATGCCTGAGGTTTGTACATCAAGGCTCTCAAATGATTGATAAACACTAAACCCGAAGACAAAAGGGTATCCATCTGCCAAACAGCCTCTCATTTGGTCCAAGTCTCTGCTTACGCTATGGTAGCTTGTTACAGTGTTTTGTAATGCAGCCTGGTAACAAGCTAAATACGGTTTATGTGTAAATTCATTGATTACATAAGGCCATATATCTTCTGTGCAAACCCCCTGGTTGTTTACAACACTCATTCCGTCTCTTATATATGCACCGGCATCATTATTAACAGTGTTTTCAATAACACGCTCGTTATAATAAATAAAAAGGCGCGAAGGTATAAACACAGGTAGTTTTTGCTTGATCAATTCAAACTCAAACGCCCCTGCAATTGCATTGCTGGTACAGCTGCCAAGTTCTCCTTGGTCATATACCGGCGGGCAGCTATCTCTTAGATCTATCCTTGGTGGTAAGTTTTGTAAAATACGGGCGGGTGCATTGAATTTATAATCGCGGTGGTCTGGCAGATCAGGCTTCCAGCCATAATATAAAGTTGAACGGTTCATGATTTTAATTTTTTAATGCCTGCCGAAACCTTTGCCAGGTTTCGGTAAGGTGATAATTTTAATTACAGATTTGTTTTGATACAGCGTCGCCGGCGGCTATTACTAACTCAATTGCGCCCTTGGCTATGGGGTTTTTAATAAGGCCTTGTAAAACTTCAAGGCCGCTTTTTATAGCGCCCCAGTCCTTGCAAAATGTGGTTTTTAAACTGCCGGTATCTGTTAATGATATGGCCGCTCTGTTTTTAATAATATCTTCTGTGTTCATGATGTGCTGTGCCTACTCTATACCGTTTTCGGCTTGCCCGGGAGCAACCAACCATTGATTGCATAAGTCAAAATTGAGTAAATGGCAAAAGGAATGTTATGAGGATAAACCCATATTTAACAGGCTTTTACCCGTGTAAAATACCGTTAAAACACGGGGTATTAGTTTTTGATTCGCGCTGTATTTTAGCCGAAGAAAATTAATCTTTAAACTACAACAAAAATGAAACAGCTATTCTTAACACTCATCCTGGCGGCATTAATAGCAGTAGGATGCGGTCACGCAACAAAAACAGATTCTACGGGCAGCGACTCCGTAAATCAAGAATTAAAAAAAATGGCTTTGTCAGCCCCAGTAGGCATCGTTTACAAAACCCTTAACGGGGTAGATGAGAACGTGGCAAAAGATTGGATAAAAAATTATCAGACAGCTATAACCCCCCCTACTTCTGTAAAACTAAAGATTGTAAGTTATTTTTTAAATAAAAATATGGTT
>JAQBOP010000182.1 GCA_028287975.1 Mucilaginibacter sp.
ATCCGTACACGGGAGTCGCGTTAAAAGACGAGCCGGCCGTGGCGATAATACAGGTAGAAAACGAAGATTCTGATCTTTTCTGGACCATGAGTGGCATAAAGCCCGAACTGGCGAAAATTATTGGTGTACAATATGCGCAATGGCTGAAAAACAAGTACGGCCCTGCTAAAATTTTTAAAGACACCATGAACCTTTTGCCTATGTACGAACTTACTTTACCGCCCGGACGAAGTAATGAAGAACAGGTAAACGACCAGGTAGCCTTTTACGCCTTTAAACAACGGGCTTTTTATGATGATATGGTTCATTATTACCGTGATGTTTTAGGCTGTAAACAGTTAATTAATGGCAGTAATTGGCGAACAGCGTCGCAAAGCCGCTTGCTTGATCTGGAACGCTGGACAAACAGCGACGCGGATGTTATTGCTGTAAACAAATATTTCGACCCGCAGCATAAGGGGCCCAACAGCGGCTGGCGCATAGATCCCGGCGATTTTTACGGTGCGCCGTCAGCCCTAAAAAACCCGGCAGACCTGCCAACGAATCTTAAACACGTTGAAGGGCACCCGATGATAGTTACCGAAAGCGGGTGGAACCTGCCCAACAAATACCAAACCGAAGGGCCTTTACTGGTTGCAGCATACGGCGGATTAACAGGGCTTGACGCTTTCTTTTGGTTTACACCTACAGCTGTAAATTATGCACAACAACCATACTTTACTTTTTTGAATATCCAGGGCCAGCACCCCCTGAATAGATGGAGCACATCAACGCCGGGAGAGATGGGCATGTTTCCGGCAAATGCCTTGATACAGCGGCGCGGTTATGTACACGAGGGCCGTTCCGTACTTGAGCAACGCACGATGAACAGTATGCTCAACAGAACCATTCCCCCAATTTTTGAAGAGCAGCCATTTGACCCCAACCGCGATTTTGTGGCGAGCAACAATAACGACGAGCATAAATTATCTACCCTTACCTTTTTAACCGGCCAGATATCCGCCATATATGGCGCTAAAAAAGATACGGTTAAGCTATTGGCTGATCTTCCGGCATTGATCGATCAAAAAAAATCAACAATAAAATCAGTTACCGGCCAACAGGTATTGGATTATCAGAACGGTCTATTTACATTAAACACGCCAAAGGCCAAAGCTGTCAGTGGATTTTTAAACACCCAAAAAGTCTTTAATCTGGATGAAGTAACTATCAAATCTGATAATGAATATGCGACCATCGAATTAGTGAGCATGGATGGCTTAAACCTTAACCGGTCAAAAAAAATATTATTACAGGTTGGTACCCTATTCAGGCCTACCAATTGGAAAGAAGAACCCACAACCATTACAGATAACCACAAGCAAATTGCAGGTTTTAAAATAACAAACACCGGCACAATGCCCTGGCTGGGCATGCCTGCCAAAGGTAGCATCAGCCTGAAAAACAGAGCGATCAAAAAAGCGATACAGTTGGATGCAGCCGGCTATGCCGTAAAAACGTTAAATATGGCGCGCACGACGGATGGTATATCCCTACAACTCCCGCCGGATGCTTATTATATTTTACTGGAGGATTGAAAGAACCGCTACCATTACACTAAAATGCTACTACCTGTAGGACAATGACTTTGGTTAATCCCTCTCGCCGGATTAAATCACCCGGCAAAAAATCAAAGACTAACCCTTTAAAAAAGAGTACAATACAAGTACAACTTTCTGATTAATTGCATGAAACCCGGCGCTTGGCATACCAATTGTATGCTGCGGTGTATCATTTACTTAATTTAAAATATCATGAAAAAGTTTACTTTCTTGTTCCTGTTAGCGTTTTCTGCAATAGGATTTACCGCAAACGCCCAAATCCAGCGGGGCAACGTATTGGTTGGCGGAGACATTGCCGCCTTAAGTTTAGGTTTAAATTCGCCCAATGTTTTTAACGTTAACATTACCCCAAAGGCAGCCTGGTTTATTGAAGATAATATTGCCCTGGGTGGCGCCTTAAACCTTGGTCTTCAAACCGCAAAAGGCCACGGCACAATAACCACTTACAGCGTTGACGCTTTGGGTCGCTACTACACCGGTAACGACGTAAGTGTGTTAAAGCATGGCCGGTTTTTTGGCGAAGCTACCGTAGGCGTAGGTGGCGTTAACAATAGCGGCGGTGGCGGTAATACCAACGGTCTTGACCTGAGTTTTGGCCCGGGTTTCGCTTACTTTATTACGCCAAATATCGGTTTAGAAACGTTATTAAAATATAATGGCGTAGTTGGCTTTGGTAGCCAGACTTATCAAAATAACCTGGGTTTAACCTTTGGTTTCCAGATCTATTTGCCGGGTAAAAGCACCGCCAATAAGGTAAAAGGCGATATGAGATAATATCTTGTTCGCAAACAAAGAAAGCCGGCTGAATTTCAGCCGGCTTTCTTTGTTTTATACCATTAACGGATCAGTAGTTTATCAAACGCTATACTATCCCCTTTAAAGGTATCAAAGTCTACATCGTGGTTAATGCCGTCAACCCTGGCTTTGTCAGAGTGTTGCCAAAAGGACCAGTTGGTCACGCGGTTAATATCTGCTTCGCGTTTATAGTAGTGCGCTATCCAGATAGTGTAATTATCATAATAACCTTTCAGGTTATCCTGGTAAAAACTCAATCCCGAATAAATAATTGGTCGGATAGACGATTTGAGACGGATATAAGCGATAAAATCATTCAGCGTTTGATGTAATTGTGCAGGAGTAGCTTTATCCAGGGTTTCCACATCTATCACCAATGGCAGGTCGCTGGTTTCGGGCTTTACCGTTTTTAAGAAAAGTTTGGCTTGCTCTTTTCCGTTTTGTTCAGGACGGAAGAAATGATAGGCGCCACAGATCAATCCCGCTTTAGCGGCTTCACGCCAGTTACGCTGAAAATAGGTATCTATCAAATGCGTCCCCTCGGTCGCTTTTATAAATACGAAGCTAATGTGTACGCCATCATCATTCATAGCCCTTACTTTTGGCCAGTCAATTTTGCCCTGCGCATAGGATACGTCGATACCATGGATACTGTATTTTTCGGAAACATAAATATTCAGCTCGCGGTAATGGCGATAGTCCGGGTCCTCGCCCAAATCAATTACCCAATGCCAGGCAGCTGCAAATCCGCTTAAAACATATTTGTAATAAAAAGGCGAAAATAACACCAACACGATACCGGCCAACCCGATCTTCCAGTTAAACCCGCGTTTGGGTTGTTTCTTTGCGGCCGGTTTTTTCTTTACCGGGGACTTTCGTGCTATGGTTTTGGTCGGCGTTTTAGCTTTTACGGTTGACGGGGATTTGCGTACGTTGGTCACAAAGCAAAAGTACAAATAGCTGTAGGTATATGGCTATCGAAAACAAAAAAGCTGTGATCTATTTGTAAACCGTTACTATAATATCCAGCATTTTCTGCGCGCTTATTTTTAAGGACAGGTTTTTCATAACGTATTCTCTCGGATTAAATTTGCCTTTCTGTACCTGCTGCCAAAAGGTATCCATCTTATTTAAAAAATCGTCCTGATCGCTAAATGTCATGCCGCAATTTTTATCAAAAAACGGTACTGACGTTGTTTTAATAACCGGTGCGTTCCATGAAAAACGGGCAGGGTCAAGGCAAAAACCCTGGTCCCATGCAAAAACCGGAACATTTGCCGACATGGCCTGGCATAACGCAAAGCCCTGGGTTTCATGCGCACTGATGTATATCATGGCCCGGCATTGCCTAATGAGTTTAAAATAGTCTTTCTCATTGTACCGGCCATAAACCACTTCACGATAGGTCAAACCCAGCGCGGTAAGTTTTTCAATAATGGCAGTTTTCATGGCTGCATAAACATGGTCTGTGTCCCAACAGATCTTATCGTAAATAAGGACATCAAACTTCTTTTCTGATTCACTTCCCTGTGTCCATTTTTCGGTATCTATTCCGGCCGGCCACTCTTTGCATACATCCTTGCCGTAATAAGGAATAAAAAGATCATTTGTCCAGCTGCAATGCTGCAGGTATTTCACAACAGGATATTCTTTAAGCAAATCGGGCCACTCGGCGGGATGGGTCATCAGGGCTATGCCGGCTATAATAGGATTAGGCTTATCATAACCCTTCAAAAAAAATTTACTATTATACAGCTCATCTCCCAATATAACTACAGGCTCACCGGGTTTAATTTCTTTAAACGGTGGGTTTTTGGTATAAGGTATTCCCAGCAGATCTAATCCTTCACAGAGATTTAAAAACACCTTTTCAGCGCCGTTTACCGGCCTGATATTTAACAACCTCTTTAAAAAACGG
>JAQBOP010000185.1 GCA_028287975.1 Mucilaginibacter sp.
CGTGCATGTAATCTGAGGAGATATTTAAAGAATCGCGTACATGGGCAAGGAATTCTACCTCGTCTATAACGCCATCTTCCATTACGGCCGCAACAGCAGGGTCACTGTTGCCGGTAGATACCAAACCTAATACCGATACACTATTGCCGGTTTTTGATTCTACCCGGATAACCTTCGACGTGATCACATCACGCGTTTCAGGATTTACCAGCTTTAAATTAAAGCCAATCTTTACAACTTTTTTACTGGTGCCAACACCCATTACATTTACACCTTTCCCTTTAACACTGTATTCAATTACTTCACCGGTCGCTACTATTTGTGCGCCAAGCTGTTTACCTGCCTTTGGTGCTTTTTTGCTGCTAAGCGAGGTAGTCCCAGCATTTATTTCCTGGGTCAGGTCGTCATTATTTTTAAGTGTCTCTAATACCCTGAAACAATTCACACCCTGCAACGCGTTAGTAAGCATCGTAGCCATGTTATCGCCTAATGTAACCGGGATTTCGTCTGCCCTTGGCGCGTTACCACCACCGCCGGTAAGCATGGATATAGCTTTAAGGCTATTATTGGCATTAGCGTTTCTTTGTACGTTCCTGTCGTTTACACTGGTGGTAGTTACATTAAAGCGCGTGACACTAATACGGGCCCTTTTTTCAAGCGGCATCCCGGAGCATTGTTGTTTAACTTCCTCATAGGTAACTTTTTCATCTTTTTGCGCATAGGCTTCGGCTGCCAAAACAATTGCGAATAAACATAATAATGCTTTTTTCATGATGGTTTAGTTTTTTAGGGATAAATAATTAATAATTAATGTTTCTTAATTGTGAAATAACAGGGACGTCGTTTGGAGCAAGTGGTGACAGTTCCTATTTAAATTTATATAATTATTTCATAATCAAAGCATTATTGTAAAAATTTAAAGTTTTGTAAACCTTATTTTAAACAATATCAATGCTATTTGTCGCTTAAACTTTTATCGGACCTAAAGATCTATAAATAAAAAAGGGGCCTTGTTTAAAGCCCCTTCTTTATATTTTAAGTTGATATTCTATTTATACAGTTGTCGCTAAACTGATACCGGTTAACTGGTCGGCAAAGGCCACAAAAGCTTTATCGGCATTTATGCGATCCTGGTGCTCGATCAATTTTTTCAGGTTTACTTTACCGGTAACATATTTATAGGTACCCGAATAATAACGCTCATTGATAGTTTTAAAATCCAGCAATTCAACTAATTCCTCGTTGTCATAACGCAGGTAGATATTTAGTTCGATATCATTAGTGAAATTAAGTCCTTTGCTTTCCTTTGTTTTCTTGTACTCATATTGGTAATCATAGCGTAGTGCGGCAATGTCAGATAACACAGCCGATCCGGTAGGGTGGCCACCTGCACCTTTGCCAAAAAAGAATTGCTGATCTGCAAATGCAGCCTGTACGGTTACGCCGTTATATTCGTACTCCACGTTGTATAAAAATTCGGCTTCGGTAACAAACTTTGGTAAAACAAACAGGGTTACGTGGGCGTCATCCAGTTCTTTAGCTACCGGAACCAGTTTAATTTTCATATTCTTTTCGCGGGCATACTGGATATCATTAGCTCCTAAGTTCTGGATACCGAAATTAAATACCTCTTTAGGATCTATCACTACGCCGTAAGCATGTGCAGAGGCTATTACCAGTTTATACTTGGAGTCGAAACCTCCAACGTCCGAAATCGGATCGGTCTCGGCAAAGCCGAGATCCTGCGCCTGTTTTAAGGCCGTGTCATAATCCATGTTCTCTAAAAATCCTTTTGAAAGAATATAGTTTGACGACCCGTTAAAGATCCCACTGATAGAATGCAGTAGCTCATTATCATAATACTCTTCTAAATTGCGGATAATAGGGATACTGCCGCAAACCGCGCCTTCGTAAAGCAAAGAGGTGCCATATTCGTTTTGCAGCGCAATCAGCTCATCAAGATAGGTAGCTATCATTTTCTTGCTGGCAGATACCACGTTTTTTCCGGTTTTTAAAGCGGTAGAAACAATGTCAAATGCAGCCTCGGTATCATTGATCAATTCGATGATGGTATTGATCTCGGGGTTGTTCAGTAATTCGTTTTTATCAGTAGTGAAATAATGCGCAGGTAAAGAGCGCTCTTTGGTAGCATCCTTAATGGCTATTTTTTTTATTTCAAGATTTAGATTTTTTGTTTTGATGATATCGTATAAACCCTGGCCAACAACGCCGAAGCCAAACAGGCCTATATTTAATTTTTTGCTCATTATGCGGTTTGCTGTAATTGGATGATCTTTCCTTTTACGTCTGTTTTAAAAAATGATGTAATAATATTAGTTAGTGCTTCTGTTTCAATCAAAAAGCCGTCATGCCCGTAATACGAATCAAATTCGGAGTACGCAGATTTTGGGATATGCCTGAACAGGTACTGCTGCTCTTCAATCGGGAATAAAAGGTCTGATTTAATGCCGATAACCAGTGTACGGGCCTTGATCATGGCCAAAGCCTTATCAATGCTGCCACGATTACGGCCTACGTTATGCGAATCCATTGATTTACTTAAATACCAATAGCTATAAGCGTTAAAGCGGTTAACCAGTTTATCGCCTTGATAATTTTGATAGCTGGATGCCTTATAATTATCGGTGGCATTGTCATTATCTTCCTGCTGCCTGATGCCATAAGTTTTATAACCTCGATAGGAGAGCAGGGCCATAGCCCTTGCAGCCTTTAAACCCTTCGATCCACCCTTAGGTGTGTTAGAATTAAAGGTATCATCGGCAGCAATGGCAAGTCGCTGCGATTCGTTAAACGCGATTCCCCACGGCGAATGGCGCGCGTTGGCTGCTATAATGATCAGGTTTTTTATAAAGTCGGGCTCTATAATGGCCCATTCCATAGCCTGCTGCCCGCCCAGCGAGCCGCCGATTAATGTATGAATAACCTCTACACCTAAATGTTTAGCCAGTAATTGCTGTGTTTTTATCATATCCCTTACAGTAACCTGAGGGAACGATAAATAATAGGGCTGGCCGGTTGCCGGATCAATGCTTAAGGGCCCGCTTGCGCCATAGGCAGAACCCAGCATATTGGCGCAAACAATAAAATGTTCTTCGGGATTAAAATAATCCTTTTCGCCAAATAAGCCCTTCCACCAATCCAATACGTCAGAATTTGCCGTAAAAGCATGGCATACCCATACCACATTATCCTTAGCAGGATTTAATTTACCATAAGTATGATAAGCTACTTCAAGTTCATGCAGTTGTTGGCCCGATTCAAGCTCAAATGGTTGTAAATGTTTATATATACCTGTATTCATTAATTATAAACCAACACTCAAAGAGTGTATAAAAATTATAAATATAGTAAGCCCTCGCCATACCGGAGAGGGCTTTTATTATTATACTAATTCAGCCTTTGGCTGTTTTATTTTATTGAAAGCCTGTTCAAAATCGGCCTTAATATCATCAATATGCTCAATGCCCACCGCTACCCGCAACGAGGTAGGCGTAACACCTGCTGACAGCTGCTCTTCGTCCGAAAGTTGCTGATGTGTGGTGGCTGATGGCTGTATGATCAGCGTTTTGGCATCGCCTAAATTGGCCAGATGGCTCACCAGTTTTAAACTATCTATAAAGGCACCTGCAGTTTCTTTATCGCCCTTAACTTCGAACGACAACACTGCACCAAAACCATTTTTCAGGTATTTTTTAGCCAACTCATGATATGGTGACGATGCCAGGCCCGGATAGTTAACTTTAGCTACCTGCGGATGCTGTTCTAACCACTTAGCCAGTTCCAAAGAATTATCAACATGGCGCTGTACGCGCAGCGACAGGGTTTCTAATCCCTGCAGCAACAGCCATGAGTTAAATGGCGATTGTGCAGGCCCGAAATCGCGCAAGCCTTCAACACGTGCGCGGATAATGAATTGGATATTACCAAACGGCCCGTTAACGCCAAATACATCGGCAAAAACCAATCCATGGTAACCTTCTGACGGTTCTGTAAACTGCGGATATTTACCATTGCCCCAGTTATAATTACCGCCGTCAACAATAACACCGCCAATGGTGGTACCATGACCGCCAATCCATTTTGTAGCCGATTCGACTACCACATGCGCACCATGCTCTAACGGGCGAAACAGGTATCCGGCAGCGCCGAATGTATTATCTACTATTAAAGGCAGATCATGTTTTTTTGCTACAGCAGCTACTTTATCAAAATCGACAACGCTAAAGCCTGGATTACCGATAGTTTCGAGGTAAATGGCTTTGGTTTTATCATCTATTAAAGCTTCAATATTTTCGGCAGTATCATCCTTGGCAAAACGTGCCTCGATGCCTAAACGTTTAAAGGCGACCTTAAACTGGTTGTACGAGCCGCCGTAAAGGAAAGGAGAGGTTACAAAGTTGTCGCCAACACCTAATATATTATTTAATGCCAGGAACTGTGCTGATTGGCCCGATGCTGTTGCCAGCGCCGCTACGCCACCCTCTAATGCCGCAATGCGTTTTTCAAACACATCGGTAGTAGGGTTCATGATCCGGGTATAGATATTACCAAACTCTTTTAGCGCGAACAGGTTTGCGCCGTGTTCGGCATTTTTAAATACGTATGAGGTGGTTTGGTATAAAGGCACCGCGCGTGCACCTGTAGTTGGGTCAACCTCCTGGCCGGCATGTAATTGTAAGGTTTCGAATTTTTGAGCAGACATGATCTTTTTGTTTTAAAGGTTTGTAGTTTTTAACAATTGGTTTATGTTTTGTCAATTGGATAAATTATCCATTGACAGTACACGTGATTTTTTCGGGATAGAAAAAAGAGAAACGTATTAACTGCGTATCAACAACAGCAACACATACAGCAATAAAAATTGTTGTATGCAGGTAAAGTGCTGTTAAGCGCGTTAATAATGTTTACAGGATGGGTGTTTGTTAAATTTTCCATGTTGTTAATTTATATTTCCCGGGATATTTACCGGGCCAGGAATTGGCACCTTCTCTAACCTTAGAGGGTTGCCAGCGGGTCATGGAGCCTGATCTCTCGCCGCTTCTTTATAAATCAAAACCTTTATTAAGGGAATTGATCATGATCGGTATTACTGCCGATTTATGTTGCAAAGATAGTTTATGTGTATAAACTTCCAAATTATTTTTTTTCGGAAGAATAGACTTTAGGTTATCGTGCCATAAAACACTCTTAAATTGTCCGGTTTAACCCTTGGCACATGTAAAAGTTTAGCATAAGTTTATATATTAAATTTGGTGAACTTAGCTCTTTTGGCTTAAACGCCCCTTTTTTTGTCGCGGATCGCCCTCACCGCGATGGAAGCAGTATTTTATCTTTGACCTCTACGCAAACCAGATAGAAAAATTAAACTAAAAACCAATTAAATGAGAAATGTAATTTACGCGATCAACACAACCTTAGATGGCTGCTGCGACCATAATAAATTCTTTCCCGATGAAGAAACGATGGCGTATTTTACACAGCTCACGCGGGATGCTGACACATTCCTCTACGGGCGTAAAACTTATCAATTGATGGTTCCTTATTGGCCCGATGTGGCGAAAAACCCTTCCGGAGATAGAAAAGTAGATATTGAATTTGCCCGGGCATTTGACGCCATCAACAAAATTATTGTTTTCTCGCAGTCATTAGACAGCCCTGAAGGAAACAAAACGAGAATTGTTCGCACAAGCCTTCATGACGAAGTAGTTAAGCTGAAACAAGAACAGGGCAAAAATATTTTAACCGGTGGTGTAGCCATTCCTTCGCAACTTGCAGCGCTCGGCCTGATCGATGAATATCATTTCGTGGTTCATCCGATAGTTGCAGGAGAAGGCAGGCGGTTGTTTGAAGGTATCGACCTGCAAGAGCAATTACAATTAAAATTGGTTGGGTCGACGTTTTTTAAGTCGGGGGGCGTTGCACTCCGGTACTTAAAACAGTAGCTGAAAAATCTGCCACACATCCGGACAAAAATTTACTTTTAACGAGCAATAAAATAAATAGAAACTATGAGCAAAATTATCTTTGACTGCGGAATATCACTTGATGGTTTTTTCGCAGGCGATAACAGGAGTCCGGATAACCCAATGGGCGGCGTTTCACCAAAAATTCACCTATGGATGTTTAAACAAAAAGCATTTTGGAAAAATATCAATATGGAAGGCGGTGAAGAATACGGCGCAGACAGTGTATTAATTGATGATGTTTTTGCAAGAACAGGTTCATACATTATGGGAAAACGAATGTTTGAGGAAGGCGAAGTCCATTGGGAAGAAGATCTGTACAAAACAGATGTTTATGTGCTGACACACGAAGTACGTGAGCCTTGGGTTCAAAAAGGGACAACAACTTTTTATTTCATCAATGACGGAATACAGAGCGCATTAGAAAAAGCAAAACAATCAGCCAAAGGAAAGGACATCAGGATACAAGGTGGTGCCGATACTATTCAACAATATCTCAATGCAGGGCTTGTGGACGAATTTTTCATTCACATTGCTCCTGTTTTTTTAGGAAGTGGTATCCGACTGTTTGATGGCATTGACAAAGACAAATATGATCTTCAAATTGTAGAAGTGATACCATCAGACTTGACAACACACCTGAGATACAAACTGACGAAGAAATAAGAACAACCACTGCTAACAAGGTATTGCGTGTTTCACCTTTGGCAGTTATAACAGTTTAGTATAGGTTTGATAATGTAAAAATTGAACACATGTCTGTAAAAAACATTTTGTTGGCCCAGTATGATATCCATACGGCCTTGTTCAACAACGTTATTGCCGGTATAAGCGATGAAGAATCAAACCAAAAGGTGGCCGGGATGAAAAATAATGTAAAATGGATAGCCGGTCATATGCTATGGGATCAGGGGATACTGGCAGTTATTAGTAATATAAAAAATGATATACCATGGGCATATCATTTTATGTCGAAAGAGGGCGCTACCGAAGATGACCTGAAGGCCCCCGCTTGTGAGTTGCCGACATTGCAAATGATCCGGGACAAATGGGAAGAGATATTACCCGTCATCAGAAATGGATTAGATAGCCTTACTGACGAACAGTTGGCGCAAAAGGTGAATATGCCGCATCCTATGTATAAATTTAACGATACGTTAGCAGGAGTATGGGCATATGCCAATCATCATCACGCATATTCTATAGGCCAGCTCAGTATATTCAGACGTGCCTTGGGTAAAGGCCCCATGAGCTATGCCATTGCCTGAGTAATATCCGCTACCAGATCATCAATATGCTCTAACCCAACCGAGATCCGCAGTAAATTAAAAGGCGTTTTGGTATCCGGGCCTTCCATGGTGGCACGATGCTCTATCAAGCTTTCAACACCGCCAAGACTGGTTGCTTTGGTAAATAGTTTAAGGTTATTAATTACACGGTTAGCTTCCTCAGCACCATCTTTTAAACAAAAAGACAATACACCGCCAAAACCGCTCATTTGTTCTTTAGCAACGTTATGATTGGGATGTGTAGGTAAACCGGGATATAATACCCGCTCAACTTTTGGGTGTGCATTTAAAAATTCGGCCAATAATTGTGCATTATGAATATGACCGCGCATACGGTAAGGCAACGTCTTTATGCTCCTCACCAGGTAATAGCAATCAGCAGGCGAGGGGATAGCTCCGCCCATTTGCTGTACGTCGCAGATCTTTTGCCACCACTCATCGTTTCGGGCTGTAATTAATGCGCCGCCCATCAGGTCGCTGTGCCCGCCAAGGTATTTGGTGGTCGAGTGCATTACCAGGTCGGCACCCAAAGCCAAAGGTTGCTGGCATATCGGTGTGGCAAAGGTGTTGTCGCATGCTACTTTAATACCATGTTGTTTGGCAATAGCGACAATTCTTTTAATATCCGTTACTTTAAGCAGCGGGTTCGACGGTGTCTCGATCCAGATCAAACCTGTATTGGGTTTAATGTGGCCTTTTAAAACTTCGGTATTATCAATGTCGATAAAATCAAATTCCAGGATCCCGGCAAAAAGTTGCTTAAGCTGGTTGCGTAAACCATGGTACATATCATCAGGCGCGATAATATGCGTACCCGGTTTTAAGGATTGAAAAACAGCCATACCCGCGGCGTTACCTGATGAAAATGCAGCGGCAGCCTCACCTCCCTCTAATTTCGCCAATACATTCTCTAAAGCTGTGCGGTTAGGGTTTGACGACCTGCTATAAATATAACCTTCGCGGAAACTACCGTCGGCCAAACGCTCAAATGTGGTTGATAATACAATAGGCTGTATAACTGCACCTGTTGTGTCGTCGGTATGGTTGCCGGCATGTATAGCTATCGTTTCCGTTTTCATAACGCAAACTTAGTCTAATCGCTGTAGAAGCACAAAATAATACCTTGTTGCAACAGATATTACATCACCATTACACTAACATTTCTTACTTTTGGGAAAAGTTTTTTTAATGGGAGCTGAAAATAATTTACAAGTATTATTACAGGATCCGGGTTTATCTGCTGATTTAAAACACATTGCCCAAAAGGTGCTTAACCATGAGCGCATAACTTTTGACGAAGGCGTTTTACTTTTTGAAAAAGGTGAGTTAGGATATCTGGGTGTTTTAGCCAATTACATTCGCGAGGAGCGCCACGGCGACAAAACTTATTTCAACCGTAACTTTCATATCGAACCTACCAATCTTTGCGTTTACGATTGCAAATTTTGTTCATATTCACGCCTGCTTAAACAAAAGGAAGAAGGTTGGGAGTACACAATGGACGAGATGTTTGACATAGTTACCAAATACGATAACGAACCCGTTACCGAAGTACACATAGTAGGCGGCGTATTGCCGCAATATGATGTGCCTTTTTATGTTGAATTGTTTAAACGCATAAAAGCCCATCGTCCTGAACTGCATGTAAAAGCCTTAACACCGGTTGAATATCATTATATATTTAAAAAAGCTAAGATAGATTATGCTACCGGTATGAAAATGATGCTGGATGCAGGATTGGAATCTATCCCGGGCGGCGGAGCGGAAATATTTCATCCCGAAATAAGGGAGCAGATCTCCAAAGATAAATGTACTGCCGATCAATGGCTGGCAATCCATGAGGAATGGCATAAGCTGGGTGCAAGATCAAACGCGACAATGCTGTACGGCCATATTGAAAAATACCACCACCGTATTGACCACATGGATAGGCTGCGTCAGTTACAGGATAAGACGGGAGGGTTCCAAACCTTTATTCCGCTGAAATTCCGTAACAAGGATAACCAGATGTCAAATGTGCCGGAATCGACTGTTGTTGAGGATCTGCGCAATTATGCTGTCGCGAGGATCTACCTGGATAACTTTGATCATATTAAAGCATATTGGGCCATGATCAGCCGCACTACTGCACAGTTGTCATTAAACTTTGGGGTTGACGATATTGACGGCACACTTGACGATACTACTAAGATCTACTCGATGGCCGGTGCCGAAGAGCAAAACCCGGGCATGAGCACCAAGCAATTGGTTGAGCTGATAAAACAAGTCGGCCGTTATCCGATAGAGCGGGACACACTATACAATGTGGTTACCGATTACAATGACCACCAGTTTGCCGAGGAGCCAAAGCCACAGTATTATAAACTGCCGGTGATTAATTAGAGCCCCTCCTAAATCCTCCCCGGTAGGGAGGACTTTTAAGAAAGGGTAATATAAACAACAACAAAGTCTCCCCTTCCGGGGGAGATTTAGAGGGGGCTAAATGATAAAAACGCTATACATCGTCCGCCACGGGCAAACAGATCTGAATAAACAAGGTATTGTACAGGGCCGGGGAAGAAATACCGACCTAAACGACGAGGGGCGCAAACAAGCTAACCAGTTTTTCAACGCCTATAGATCTGTTCCTTTCGATAAGATCTATATTTCAGAGCTTAAGCGTACACAACAAAGTATCCAGCAGTTTATTGACCTCGGTATCCCTTACGAGAAATTATCGGGGCTTGACGAATTAGCCTGGGGTATTTATGAAGGCATGCCCAGCTCGCCCGAAACCAAAGCCGCCTTTTTAAAAATAATGCGAGAGTGGGTAGCCGGCAACCTTGACGTTAAGTTTAAAAACGGCGAAAGCCCAAATGAGGTCAGGCTAAGGCAGATAGAGGCCTTGCAGATCATCATGAGCCATACCGAAGAAAATACTGTGCTTATTTGCATGCACGGCCGTGCCATGCGACTGCTTTTATGCCTGCTTACCGGCAAACCACTTACCCAAATGGATAGCTTCCCGCACCAAAACCTGGTGCTGTATAAAGTTACTTTTGACGGCGAAAAATTTGAGATCACCAGCTTTAATAACGCCGAACATCTAAAAAACGACTAACCCTTCTGTGAAAAAAATTAAAATATCAGCTGTAAGCTATACTAATACCAAGCCATTTTTATACGGTATACAACGTACAGACATCATTAACAAAATAGACCTGAGCCTTGATATCCCGTCAGACTGTGCCCAAAAACTGATAGATGATAAGGTTGATATCGGCCTGATACCTGTAGCAGCAACGCTTAACCTGCCGTACTGGGAAATTCTAGGTACTCATTGTATCGGTGCTGTGGGCGCCGTAAACTCGGTATTTATATTCAGCAATTGTGATATCAAGGAGATTACCCATTTGCAGCTTGATCCCGAATCGCGCTCATCCAATAACTTAGCTTTAGTATTGCTTAAAAATTTCTGGAAGATAAAACCGGGGTTGATCACCAATGCCCCCGACTATTCTGTTAGCCCAAACCAAACTACAGCATTTGTGCAAATAGGCGACAGGACCTTCGGTAAAAAAGAAAAGTACCCGTTTGTGTATGACCTTGCCGAAGAATGGCAAAAGTTTACCGGCCTGCCGTTTGTATTTGCCGCGTGGATTGCCAATAAACCCATTCCAAAGGATTTTGCTGACGAATTTGACCAGGCATTGAAGTTTGGGTTAAACCATCGTGCAGAATTGCTTAAAGAGCTTCCTAAACGGCCTGATTTTGATATGGAAGATTACCTGATGCACAAACTGGATTTTAATTTGACCGAAGATAAACGCAAGGCACTCTATCTTTTCCTGGATTATATAAAGGCGCTGTAATAACTCAACGTTCAGATTTTTAGATCGGTTAAACCAAGCGGCTTTAAATTAATCATACAGATACCATAAATACTATGGTTACAATTGGTTATGGCGGCGTTTAAGAAAATCAGTACAAGCTTTAAGGTTATATTGACATTAGTTGCTTTACTTGCTGCAGGCTATATTTTCAAATTATCTACCGGGCATAAACAAGTCATTTTGGCTGATACTGACACAGTAGCAGTAAATCATCTTCCGCAAAAGCACAGGAAGCATCACAGGCTTAAAAATCATGCTCAAATAACAGTATCGCCAAAACCTGTTACCAATATCCCGCAAATTGCGCGAACACCAACAACACTGGCCAAGCCCGAGATAATTAAACCGCCGTTAGCAGTTACCCGGCCC
>JAQBOP010000231.1 GCA_028287975.1 Mucilaginibacter sp.
TACAGTGTCATTCTCTAATTGATCAATGCTGTTATATGATAGTATGCCAACAATAAAAACAAGCACGATAGACACGGCAAAGCCTACTAACACCTGGCTGCGAAAAGAAAGTTTTAGCATTTATAGATAGTTTTATATTACAAATATGTAAAAAAAGTCTTTTTGATTTACGTAACGCAATAGTAAACAGTTGGTTTTAATTGTTATTGCCAAAAAACTGTTTACCAATAGAGCTATCGGGAATATTTTGAGGTTTTTACCATTGATCCGGCCAATGCGATAACCGGGCCTGCAAATAATAAATACCATCCCCATTTAAACTTGATCTGGCCGGCTAAAAACCCGGCGAAAGATTTAAAGGGGATAAAGCTAAAAGTGGTATGTACCTTCATAAAAGCGGCTACAAACAGCAGCAACACTAAAACCAATGAGATCCAGCCGGTAAGGCGTACCAGTTTTATCTGCATTAATATTACGCCCAGTATGCCTATTACCGATATTAATAACACTACCATACCATAAGGCCGGTTAAGATCATAAACATCCCAATTTAACAGGTGGAACGGGCGCAGTAACGGGCACCACGTACCGGCCATTAACAATACAAACCCAATAAATGATATCAGCGATGGCAATCTCATGACCCGGTTATTTAGAGATCTCCATTTTTTCGGCGAAATGAGCACAGTAATCGCGCAGGTCTTCTATGATATTGGTTTCGCCGGTGGCGCGTAAAAAGCTATCGCCCATAGTCATAAGCGTTTGATAAAAGAACACTTTCATTTCATCAACAGGCATATCTTTAGTCCAAAGATCAATACGCAAAGCGTTTTTATAGCTCTGATCCCATAAGGCCAGCATCATTGACTTTACAGGCACGGCCTCTTTGTTAGTCGAATCGGTCGATTCCCATAAGATATTTTCGGGCACATTATTTTCGTCAAGCTCAACGGTTACTTTTATTTCAGCAGTTTTCATTTTAGTTATTTAACAAGTAAAAATAGTATTGCGGCCAAAGTTATAAAGCTTAGTTCTATTAGCCATAATTTTTTAAGCTCGGGGAAGAAATTACGGAACATTATGTCCATAAATGACACTACAAAGGCAAACAACAGAAATATCAGGCTGATGGCCCCTCCCAAATGCGGAAACTTCATGCCGGTAACGGCAGCCCCGTTTATCCAAACATAAACAGATAGTATTAAAAAAAATGCGGCAGCAAAGTTTAAGGGGGTAATTTTGACTTTCATTGTGATATTAATATTACTTATCGGCTTTAAAAGCACCAGTAAAAGTCTCCCCTACCGAGGGAGATTTAGAGGGGGCTTAATGTTTCTTTTTAAAATTCTTTGGCTTTCCTTTTTTAGGCGGGCCGTTCTCACCAGTCCGTTTGGCGCGCTCAGCCTGAAATTTTTTCTTTTGATTTAATGTCTTCTTTTCATGAAAAGCGCCCTTAAAATCAGGATCTTCTTTACGTTTTTGCAGATCTATCTCACGATTCTGATCCTGGCGCTCCTCATACGGAGTTTCCTCAATAAATACCTCTGCGGGCATCAGTTCAACCGGGATAGTTTGTTTGATCAGTTTTTGGATCTTACCTACATAATATTCTTCCGTTGGGTTACAAAACGTTATTGCAACACCCGATTGCAGCGCACGGCCGGTTCGGCCTATACGGTGTACATAATCCTCTATCACTACCGGCACGTCAAAATTAATAACATGGCTCACATCGCTCACGTCAATACCGCGCGACGCCACGTCTGTCGCTACTAAAATCTTTACCTCGTCATTTTTAAAAGCGTTCATGGAATTGATACGTGTATTCTGTCCTTTGTTAGCATGTAATACCTTTACCTGCCCCTCGCCGAATTTGCGCAACAAAAACTTATACACATCCTCTGCCGCTGTGCGGGTTTTACAAAAGATCATTAGCTTGGTGATGTCACCTTCGTCCTTCAGCAATTCGCGCAGCAGGTTAATCTTGGTTTTCATGTTAGGCACATGGTATAGCTTTTGAGTAACCGTTTGTGCCGGTGTAGCCTGCGGCGTCACTTCAATAACCGTCGGGAACTCCAGAAAATTGGCAGAAAGCTCATGGATCTTATCAGACATGGTGGCCGAAAACAACAGGTTTTGTCGTTTTAGCGGTACCACTTCCAATATCCGGTTTATCTGTGGCATAAAGCCCATGTCCATCATTTTGTCGGCTTCATCCAACACCAATACCTGTAAGGTTTTGGTAACAATATGGCCTGCCAGGTAGATATCCATAAAACGGCCGGGAGTGGCAACAATAATATCTACCCCTTTATTAATGATCTCTATTTGCGTTTTTGGGCCCAGTCCGCCATAAACAGATACTACACGCAGATCAGTATATTTAGCATAAGCCTTAACGTTTTCCTCTATTTGCATGGCCAGCTCGCGCGTTGGCGCGATGATAAGCGCGCGGGCATGGTCGCCCTGGGCGTATTTAAGCCGCATAATAATGGGCAATACGTAGGCCGCGGTTTTACCGGTACCAGTTTGTGCAATACCCATAACATCCTGTCCGTTCAGTATTGGCGGCATGGCTTTTTGCTGTACAGGGGTGGGTTCGGTATAACCGGAATCGGCAATGGCATTTAAAATTTGCCGGTTAAAATTAAAATCCTCAAATGTTTCTGCCATGGCGCAAAGATAGGTTTTATAGTCGGGAAGTCCGAAAGACGGGAAGACAGTAAGGCAAAAGGTTTTGATTACCTGATTTTAATGTTCTATTTTAGCATCATGCAGGCAGATAACGAAATACAAAAATGGACAGTAATTAACGAGCAAGATGTATCCCCCAGCCCGTGGTTCCCGTTGGTTAAGCATACTGTTAAACTGGCTAACGGCAGTATCATTGACGACTATTATTATTCGCCGCTTGGCGATGTTGCACAGGTGCTTGCCGTTACCAAAACCAACGAAGTGGTATTGGTAAAACAATATAAACATGCGTTAGGCGAGATCTTACTGGAACTGCCGGGCGGCATGCAGCAAAAAAACAAAACGATCATCGAATCGGCGTTGAACGAACTGGAAGAAGAAACCGGGATCCGGGCAACTGCCGGCCAATTGATATCGTTGGGAAAAATAGCTAATAACCCTACCAAGCTTAACCAGGTTACCTACGGTTTTATTCTATTTGATGCCGAATTTAACTCGTCACAAAAACTTGACGCGACGGAAGACATCCAGGTTTTAACTAAACCGGCACCTGAAGTGTTAAAAATGGCTATCAGCGGCGAGATCTGGGTAACGGATTCGCTTAACTTTATATTGAAAGCTGCTTTAGCTTATCCGGATGTTTTTGAATTAGCTACGCGTTAACTATTTGCCGACGCAATTGTATATTTGCCATATGGCATCCATCCTCATCAAATCAGCAACTGTAGTTAACGAGAACAAACAATTTATTGCAGATATCCTGGTTAAAGACGGCCTGATAGAAAAGATCGCTCCGCAGATTGATGTAGCTGCAGATCAAACTGTCAATGCGGAGGGCCTGCATTTGCTGCCGGGCGCTATTGATGACCAGGTGCATTTCCGCGAGCCGGGGCTGACGCATAAAGCCAATATACATTCAGAATCGCGCGCTGCTGTGGCGGGTGGTATTACCTCTTTTATGGAGATGCCTAATACCGTGCCCAATACATTAACGCAACAATTATTGGAAGATAAATACCGGATAGCAGCCAACACATCGCTGGCCAACTACTCGTTCTTCATGGGTGCATCTAATGACAATTTGGACGAAGTACTGCGCACCGACATTAAAAACGTTTGCGGCATTAAGGTTTTCATGGGATCATCAACCGGCAATATGCTGGTGGATAACCCAGCTACGTTGGAGCAACTGTTTGCGCAAGCGCCCATGCTGATAGCCACACACTGTGAGGACGAAGCTACCATACAAAGCAACCTGGCACATTATAAGCAATTACTGGGCGATAATATCCCGGTTAGGCTGCACCCCAAAATACGCAGCGAAGAAGCTTGTTATTTATCGTCGTCCATGGCGGTGGCCTTAGCAAAAAAGCATAATACACGGCTTCATATCCTGCATATCTCGACAGAAAAAGAAACGCATCTTTTTGACAATACCACACCGCTAAAAGACAAACGTATCACAGCCGAAGCCTGTGTACATCATTTATGGTTCAGCAATAAGGATTACGAAACGAAGGGCAACCTGATAAAATGGAACCCGGCCGTAAAAACCGAAGCAGACCGCGATGGTATATTAGCAGCGGTGTTAGACGGCCGGATCGACGTAATTGCAACCGACCATGCCCCGCATACCATCGAAGAAAAAGCATTGCCTTACCTGCAAGCACCGTCAGGAGGGCCATTGGTACAACACGCGTTGCCCGCCATGCTGGAGCTATATCACCACGGAAAAATAACGTTAGAACAGATAGCCGAAAAAATGGCGCATAACGTAGCCGTTTGCTTCGAGATAGAAAAACGCGGCTTTATCCGTGAAGGCTATTTTGCCGACCTGGTATTGGTAGACCTGAACAAACCATGGCAGGTAAACAAAGACAATATCCTATATAAATGCCAGTGGAGCCCGTTTGAAGGCACAACCTTTAAATCGACCATAAAACATACCATCGTATCAGGCAACCTGGCCTGGAGCGATGGCAAGTTTACCACGGATGTGAGTGGTAAACGGTTAAGTTTTATGAGGTAAACAATGGATGTCACGCTGAGGCACTCGAAGTGTGAGCGGGGGCCTACCCGCATGCTTCGAGGGCCTCAGCATAACACCGTCACTGTTAATTATTATACTTTTCCACTCTCCACCATATCCCTCATTTTACCAAAAATATGCTGCCAGTTTTGTTCGGAATGCCCTTTGGCTTCTTCGGTTTTGATGTTGTCCTGGCCTATTTCTAAATTTGTTACGCCGTCTTGTTCGGTAAGCTTATAACTTACATTCTGATAGTTTTCGGGTTTATCTTCGGTACCGCTCATGCTGCTCCAGTAACTGTATTTTACGTAGGTGCCGGGCGTTATCTCCAGGATCTTTCCGTGATCCTGGTAAGTTTTACCTTCCCACTCGCCGGTCCAGGTGATATCACTGCCTACTTTCCAATCAGATCTTTGATCAGTACCAAAAAAATATTTCTTAACAATTTCTGCATCTGTTAATGCTTTCCAAACTTTTGCCGCCGGCGCTTTAATGTCGATGGATGTTTTTAAACTGATATTTGCCATGGTGATTGTTTTTAATTAGTACTTTTTAAAGACACTTATTGTTTTATAATTATTGGATTTCCTTTTATCATTTCGGCTTTGATCAGCTCAAAATCATGCTCCCCTATCTCAAAAAATCCAAAGCGAAAAGGGTATCCCCACGAGGTTTTATTGGGAATAAAATCAAGTTCATTGATAAGCGGCGCGATGGGAGTCTCTGTAGATTTATAGAACTTTACGTTACGGCGAAAGGGAATAAAATCGTCACTCATTTTATGCTGATAAACCTGGTCGTCAGCAACCTGCCCTATCGCGGTAAATGACTGGCAAACTTCATTGCCTTTAAAGGTTTGTTTAGGCGAATAAAATATTACCCAGTCACCTGCTTTCATCCGTTTTAGCGGACCGGCTTTGCCATGATTAGCCTGCATAAAACCACCGGCAATACCATTAGCTAAATGATCTTTCGATACAACGGTTATCCAATAACGAGTGGTAGTTTCCATATCATCAATTGTTTTTGATAACACAAATTAGGGCCGATATTGACAACTGTATGTCAGCAGCCTCACCTAAATCCTCTCCAAAGAGAGGACTTCAATGTAAAATCCTATAAACTTTCAGCATTTAAAGCCCTCTCACCCGGAGAATGGTCGGGCGAGGCTTAATAACTTATCGACGAGAAATTTCTTTGCAACAATCTTTCAGTAAGCTCCCTTACCCTGTCCTTCAAGCTATCGGGTGTAATTATTTCAGCACACTCGCCGTACATCATGTACCAGCGGGCAAAACCCTCTAAAGATTCGGTCAGGAAAGTCATTTCAATCGCATCACCAACTACTTTTTCAGATATAAATCCGCTGTAGTATTTTTGATTTTCAAGATGCGGATGTATGGCTTTATCCACCACAATAACTACAGCGTCAAGCACCTTTTCTTTAGTTTTTTTAGTGATGTAATCTTTTAACGACGGGTGTTCGTCGGTGTAATATTCGTCTGTGATCGTCAGGTTTTTAATCCGGTCTATCCTGAAATCTCGATAATCATTGCGCAGGCGGCAATAACCTATCAAATGCCAAAACCCGGCCATGAAAAATATCCCGACAGGCTCAACATAGCGTTTGGTATGTTCCTGGCTATGCTGGGCAAAATAATTAAGTGCCAATACCTTTTTTTGCGCTATACTGTTCAGTATGGTTTGGATATGATCATTATTACTGGTCTCAGGTACCTTAACCGTTTTCAAAACCGCTATCCGGTCATCCATGCTTTCCAGCAAGTCCTTTTCGGTAGTTTTCAATATCGCTCTCACCTTATACATCGCCGATTTATAGTTTGCCGATGTTGAGGCGTCTGTCAGTTTCTCCACGAACTTTTCGGCAGTCAAAAACGCGGTAGCTTCCTCTTTGGTAAACATTACCGGCGGTAAGCGGTAGCCATCCATGATGGAGTAACCTACCCCTGCTTCGCCAATTAAGGGTATCCCGGCTTCTTCCAGCGTTTTCACATCCCGGTAAACCGTACGCAGGCTGATATTAAAACGCTCTGCGATATCGGCGGCTTTTACTACCCTGCGTGATTGCAATTGGATCAAAATAGCTGATATGCGGTCGATACGATTCATTACCGCCAAATTAAAAAAAACTAACTACATTAGCTAAACCTAACCACTATTTATGGAAGACAAAATTGTAACGCTCGAATCTTATTACGACCCTATGCTTGCCCAGATCATCCGCGGGCGATTAGAAGCCAACGGCATCCCCTGTTTTATTGCCGATGAAAATACGCTTTCCGCTAATCCATTTTACAACCAGGCCATAGGTGGTATCAAAATAAAAGTATTTGAGCGTGACCTGGACAAATGCAGGGCAATACTGGCAGAAGAAGTAGAAATAGCGCCGGGCGAGGAAGAATTGATCACTTGTCCTAATTGCAAATCAAAAAATGTGTACTACGGCCCGGCACCTGTAAAAAGAAACTGGTTTAGCATTTTGGTGTCGTTTTTAGGTGCTGTTTATCCAATTTACTTGCGTAAAACATGGATCTGTACAGATTGCGGCGCAAATTTTGACCAATCCACTGATTAATTGGCTGTTTTTTGTAATTATCTGTACAGTTTAATAGCAGTACAGCGCTATTTTTTTATATTGCAATATGTATAACCGCAGAAAATTTATAAAGCTATCTTCTATAAGCGCTTCTTTAACAGCAATTTCGGTATCGGGCATGGCAAAGTCTGTTTTACGCAGTGCCCCGGCCAACCAACCCATTGTAATATCAACCTGGGACTTTGGCGTTGCTGCTAATAAAGAGGCCTGGAAAATATTGGAAAAGGGCGGCCGTGCGCTTGATGCTGTCGAAGCCGGCGCACGTGTGCCCGAAGCGGATATGAATAACCATAGCGTGGGTCGGGCCGGCTACCCCGACCGGGATGGGCATGTTACACTGGATGCCTGCATCATGGATGAGTTGGGCAACTGCGGCGCTGTAGCCGGCATGGAGGATATCGCGCACCCTATATCAGTGGCGCGTTTGGTGATGGAAAAAACGCCGCATGTTTTATTGGTTGGCGATGGCGCGCGTCAGTTTGCTATTGAGCATGGTTTTAAGAAAGAGAAACTACTGACTCCTGAATCAGAAAAAGCATGGAAAGAGTGGCTGGTAAAGCATGAATATAAGCCGGTAATGAACAGCGAGAACCAAATGCCCGGCGGCAAATATAACCACGATACTATTGGCATGCTGGCTATTGATGCGAAAGGCAATATATCCGGCGCCTGTACTACCAGCGGCATGGCCTGGAAATTGCATGGCCGTGTTGGCGACAGCCCCATAATCGGCGCGGGATTATATGTTGATAACGAAGTTGGCGGCGCTACATCAACCGGCGTTGGCGAAGAAGTTATCCGCAACGTGGGTAGTTTTTTAGTAGTTGAGCTGATGCGCCAGGGTTATTCGCCGACTGATGCCTGTAAGGAGGCTTGTAAACGGATCATAAAAAGGAAGCCGGATACATCGAAAGAGATCCAGGTAGGTTTTTTAGCAATCAATAAAAAAGGCGAATATGGCGCGTACGCGCTGCATAAAGGTTTTACCTATGCAGTTTGTGATGCCAAAAAACAGGATTTAATTATACCGGGAGAGAGTTTCTACGAAACAGTGAAGGATTAATATTTAACTACATTATTAACCCCCCAATTATCTGCCAAATGATCTTATTAGAGGTTTGTGCCAATTCAATTATGTCTGCAATGGCTGCGCAGGAAGGCGGCGCGCAAAGAGTTGAGCTTTGCGCTGACCTGAACGAGGGTGGCACTACGCCGTCGCCGGGGCAAATTTCGATTGCACGCGAGAAGCTGCACATAAAACTATATGTACTGATCCGCCCGCGTGGCAGTGATTTTTTATACAGCGATATAGAGTTTAAAACCATGCTTGCCGATGTGCAGTACTGCATTGACGTCGGTTGTGACGGGATTGTAACCGGCATACTCAAAGCCGATGGTACTGTGGATAAAGAACGCTGTACACAATTGGTGCAACTGGCAAAACAGGCCGGGTTAGGTGCTACATTTCACCGGGCATTTGATATGTGTGTTGATCAGTTTCAGGCTTTAGAAGATATTATTGATATGGGGTTTGAGCGGGTCCTGACCTCGGGCGGAAGAAGTACGGCCATTGAAGGTTCGCGCGCGATTGCCGAGCTGGTAAAAAAAGCCGATGGCCGGATCTCCATAATGGCAGGCAGCGGCGTAGCCGAGATAAACGTTGCCGATCTTATCCTTTTCACCGGGGTTAAAGAGATCCATGGCACTTTACTTACCCGGGTTAAAAGCAAAATGCAATATAATAACGACCATATTGTTATGGGCAGCAACTACGGCGATGAATATGCCTACGAAGTTACCAGCGTTGATAGAGTAAGAAACGTTCTGTTTAAAGCAAACGAGAAACCTTTTTAAAGCTATACCAGGCTTTTAAAAGAAGCTGACCGGCAATACAACCTCAAATACATCACGCCCATTGCTGCCACTAAATATATCCCTGTCTATTAAATGGCTGTAACGCACACCAAAAGTTAACGATTGCTGGTTAAACCATTTAGTATCAAAATATAACTCGACACCGGTCGACCGGAAATTTCTTGTTGCTAAAGCGGTATTACTTATATTAAAGCTGCCGCGGGTATAATCATAAAATAAGTTACCCCTTAACCGCAGCAAATAAACCGTATTTGCTATACCGGCATCCGGGTAGGCTATCGGGAAATGGTAATCGGCACCTATCTTGTTCATTGTCTGCAAATTCTCTGCAGCATATCCCCTGCTAAACGGAAAATCATTTGAAAAACTAACCGCGCTTCCTTGCGCTTTTTGCTGATGGGCCGCATTGATCAGCAGGTTGTGATTAATAAATATTCCCGGCAAATAAAATGTACCGGTCGCTAAAAACTGGTTAGAATGTACACTACTTATTGCTGTTTTATAATTTAAAGCGATACTTTCTCCAAAACGGGGATAGATATTTTTCTTTGCTTGCTGAATGGTATTAGAAAACACAATACTATTGTTAAGATAAGTATAAGCCCTGTTTAAAATACGCTGATAAACCTGTTGAAACGATGTGGTGCTATAATGCACGGAGCTAATTAAACTTAATGAAGTTAATTGTTTACCACTGCTTAAATTAAAGGGTACCTGCAGCCCGGCATGGATATCGCTTTCGTTCCAGTATACATTTGTGCTTTGGTACAGGGCACGCCTGTCCAGCGTATAATCAAATCCGGCCAGGATATAGGGAAACAAGGCTCCGTAAGCCGCGTCAAAACCAAATTCTTTGTATCCTTCGTCGCGGTTATAATTAAATACGAGTTGCGACTGAAAAGTATTCAGCACGTTCTCGCCTTCCAGGGTAACTGTATAATTGGGGTCGCTCAGATCAGGCACAAGGCTGTGGAAATTAAACAGGTTGTGGGTTTTGCTGTAATTGGTTACAGCTAATGGCCTGTAGGGTACGGTAGCCAAGACATCGGTAGATGAATCCCTTTTTAAAGCCGATATATTAAAGCCGGATAACCCGCCGGGGATAGCATTGCCGGGTAAAGCTGTCCACCGGGCGGGTTTATTTTCCTCCTGCCTTACCTGGTAACCAAATGCGGTAAACTCTACCCAGGCCAGTTTTTTATCGGTCATTGTTGGTTCATATTTGTTGATGCCGGCATGGTCTATCGCGTACAATTTACCGTTGTTTGCATTAACCGCGAATAAGCGGTCATCGATGCCTGTGGTTGCCGAGAAATAAATGGTATCGCCATGCACAACAGGGAAAGCGATCGGCTGATAAGAAAACGCCAGGAGATATTTGGCATCACCTGTCTCGATATCAATAAGTGCCAGGCTCATTTGTCCCTTAGGGTTACGTACTGCAGATACTATTTGCGAATTATTATAGTACCGCGGATAGGTATAAAAAAGGTTTTCTTTATTAGATACTGTCGAAATAAGTGCACCATTACGCGCATTCAAAATATGCAGGTGATTTTTACCCGATGGCTCAACCTGCACCGCCACTATGTTTTTGCCATCGTTACTAAATGCCGGCGAAAAATACTTGGTGTGTTTGGTAAGCCGTTGCTCTTTACCTGTTTTAAGATCCAACACCTGGATTTCGCTATAATCCCGGTAACTCCAGCGGGCATCAGGATGTAACGCCGAATAGACTATTTTACCATCATGGTAAGCGAAATAATTATCCAACGATAATGACCGTACGCTTATCTTTTTTTCTTTACCATTAGTGTTGATCACAAACTGCGGTAAATGGTCATAGGTACTTTTCATGTAGGCGAGCGTACTGTCGTTTATATAAGCAGGATATTCCTGGTTGCTGATAAAATGCTGGCGCTTATCAGCGATCAATACATTAGACAACGTCTTATCCGATTCTTTGCCGGTGTACAGCCGCTTAAAATGATCAAATCCGCTGTTTCTAAACTGTTCAAAACTCTGGCCGGAATATTTTTGAATCGCCCGCTGCATTGGAAAAAAAAGTCCTTTATAGGCAGCTGCATCTTGTGTTACTTTTTTCCAAAAATCATCGCCATACTTTTCGCGGCCATAGGCTACCAGCATATAGCCCATCGGGTACCAGTCAGGTATATAATCAACATACGACCCGTTCCGTAGCTTCATCCAGCTATAATCCCGCTTTGCATCCCACAGCGCGCGATATCCGTTAAAAAAATAAGGCAGTCTTCCCCTGCCCTGTTCGCTTACATGGGTTTCATTAAAAACGGCATCGCCCTCAAAAAACCAATCGGGAATGGCAATATCATTGCCTAAAGCCTGCCCGCCCTCGCCGAAAATCGTATGCAAAGCCTTTGACAGGCCCACATTAAAGTTATTATACTGCTGTACATGCCTGAACTCGTGAATAGCCAGTTGGGTAGACCACGGCAAACTGCCTATTTCAAAACTATTTTGATCGGGCGTTAAATAAAATTCGCTCCTGAAAGGCGCTAAGCCGACATAAGCATTAGAGATAGTTGTTTGATTTTGCAGTAGTATACTTATCGGTTTTTGTTTGTAGCCGATAGTAGGTTGTATCGCGCTGTTCATGCGTTGTACAATGTCGGCCACTCGTAATGCTACAGAGTCCATCCCCGCAGGGAAAATAACTTTGGCAACCGGTACGTTTACCTGTTTCCATTTAATGGACGGTGGGTTACCACCAAACTCCTGCGCTTTTAATGATGCAGTGGCGGCAACAAAAAACAATGATAATATTATACTTAGTTTATACGTACGGGTTAGCATCAGAGATTGAAAGGTACAACAAAATTAGAAAAACAAATAAGTCAATTCACAATAACATGACATACTGTGTGCCAAAACTGACTACATTTGTCCCTTTGTTAACGTAAATAATGGCTAAAGTATCTATTAACCTGGCAACGGGTTCTATACAAAAAGAAGAAATCATCGTAGGTATTGATCTGGGTACCACTAATTCGTTAGTGGCATTTATCAATCCGGATAAAAATGCGCAGGTAATTAATGATACCGGTAAAGGTGTATTGGTGCCGTCTGTTGTGCATTTTGGCCTAACCGGCGATGTAACCGTAGGTAACGAAGCAAAAGAATACTTAATAACCGACCCTTACAACACCATATTTTCTGTTAAAAGGTTACTGGGCCGCAGTTATAAAGACATTGAAAACTACAAAGACTTTTTTAGCTACAAAGTTATTGACGACGATAGCGAAAGCCTGGTAAAAATAAATGTAGGCGATAAATTTTATACGCCTATTGAACTTTCAGGCCTGATATTAAAAGAATTAAAAGCGCGTGCCGAACATGCTTTAAAAACTCCTGTAAACCGTGCGGTTATTACTGTCCCGGCTTATTTTAACGACTCGCAGCGCCAGGCTACCCGCGATGCAGGTAAACTGGCAGGACTTGACGTATTGCGTATTGTCAATGAGCCTACCGCCGCGAGTTTGGCTTACGGCATCGGCTTAAACCCCGACGAAACAAAGACGATAGCGGTTTATGACTTGGGCGGCGGTACGTTTGATGTATCTATTCTGCAAATACAGAACGGCATTTTTGAAGTGCTATCGACCAATGGCGATACCTTTTTAGGTGGCGACGATTTTGACCGTGCTATTGTTGATTACTGGATTGAAAAAAATCAGCTAAACAAAACCGAGCTGATAGCTAATCACGAACTGGCACAGGAACTGCGTTTAAAAGCCGAAGAAGCCAAGAAAGCATTCAGCCATCAAAGCCTGTTTAATGAAAAAGTTGGTGACATTTGGTGCACGCTTGATAGTGACACGTTCGAGCAATTGATACTACCCAAAGTACAACAAACCATTATCGCCTGCGAGAACGCTTTGCGCGATGCCAAATTAACCATCGAACAAATTGATGAGGTAGTGATGGTGGGCGGATCAACCCGTACCGGGCTTGTGAAAAAAATGGTGGGCGATTTCTTTAAGCGTCCTGTTCATGATGAAGTTAATCCGGACGAAGTAGTTGCTTTAGGCGCAGCTATCCAGGCCGATATATTGGCCGGTAACCGTAAAGATATTTTATTACTGGATGTAACTCCGTTGTCCCTGGGTATTGAAACTATGGGTGGATTGATGGACGTGATCATCCCGCGTAACAGCAAGATACCGACCAAGGCCGGCAGACAGTATACCACCTCGAAAGACGGACAAGTGAATATGAAAATCGCCGTTTACCAGGGCGAGCGCGACCTGATCAAAGAAAACCGTAAACTGGCCGAATTTGAATTAAAAGGTATCCCGTCGATGCCGGCAGGTTTCCCTAAGGTGGACATTAACTTTTTGCTGAATGCAGATGGCATCCTGAAGATCCAGGCGGTAGAATTACGCTCGGGCGTTAAACAGGAAGTTGAGGTTAAGCCGACTTATGGCATTACAGACGACCAGGTAGAGCAAATGCTGATGGACAGCATAACCCACGCCAAAGAAGATGTGAGCCAGCGCATGTTGATAGAGGCCCGCACCGAAGGCGAGCAAATGGTGTATACTGTCGAGCGTTTTATTCAAAAAAATGGCAGCTACTTATCTACAGATGAACTGGCTGATACAGAAAAATATATAGCCGACCTGAAAACCATATTGGCCACCGGCGAAAAAGACGCGATACTAAAACAGATTGACGAAGTAAATGAGTTTACCCGCCCCTTTGCTGAAAGATTGATGGACCAGGCCATCAATACAGCCATGAAGGGAAAAAGCGTTGATGATAAAGTAGATTAACAAGTATTTAAACATAATCTGAGCGATAAGGTGTCAACACTTCACCGTCTTTCTTTTCTTTCCCCAATTGCCTTTTGCTTTTACTTTATCTATGTAATCTGTAGCTAAGGGCACTTTGCAGGCGGTGCCTTCTTTGATGATCGTTACCGACCCGACCCTGTTACCTACGGCAATGGCCTCATCGGTTAAAGCGATTACATAGCTACCAACACAGATAATAAACATATTCATCCCCGACCTGATCCTGTTTGGCGCGGTGTGGATAGTTTGTTCAACTCTTGCCAACAACGCTTTCAAATGTTCAATATCCAGTTCATCGTCGGGTTTTAGCGCTACAACATGGCATAAAGTAAACCACCCCGCTGACGCGATATGATCCTGCGGGCTGTCTATCCATTCGAGTGCCATTTCATAACCATAATTACCTTCGGCGGCCACCCAGGGCACGGTGTAATCGGCAATATTGTTTGATACCGCCTGCTGCACCCACATCTGCAGATCGGCCTTGGTCATTTGCTTATCATCAGCAATTAACCCAGCCAGGTACATGGCATCGGCATTGCCTGTCGCGTACAGATCTTTAGCTAACTGATAATTTTTCTTGATCTTTTTTTGGATTATTTTTAAATATTCCACCTTAACGCCAAAGAAAGGTTCTTTCACGCCATGCTTTATCAGGATCTTTTTAATGCTCTCGCTGCCATACTCTTTCAAGTCGGCCATTATTTCTTTAACAGTCATAACAGTTTCATAATTAGCTCATTTCAAATAAAAATAGTAAATTTTTTAAACAGTAGTTAATTCCGTTTGTACTAATATTAATTGTTTATTTTTAAACTAACATCTAAGAAAATGAAACGCATATTATTGTTAATCTTTACTGCCGTAAGTATTCACACAGCTTACGCGCAAGACCAGTCAAAACCTGTATCGGGGGCAGACATTAAAAAAGTTGCCGATAGTAAAAAATTTAAGTTTAATGCTGTAACCGCTACGTTGGCTGTAGATGCCGACCATACCAGTGGATCGTCAGGCACTTCTGGCATTCCGGATAATCATTATGACCTGACCGGGTCATATTATGCCGCGCTATCACCAGATTCTGTAGCATCATATCTTCCTTTTTATGATAAAAGTAAAACTGAAGCAGCAGGAGAAAACAGCACTACGACAGTCCTGGAAGACCCAAATAGATCTTTAGCTGCCACATATGATTACCAAGTTAAAGAAAAGAAAGATGGTAAAGTAAATATTACGATTAAGCCGAAAGCGGATACTGATAAAGCCAGCAAATATGTTTTTGAGTTAGCGCCTGATGGCACAGCAAAGCTTGAACTAACCGTTAATAATTATAAGGTAATAACTTACACAGGTACAGTTACCGCAATGTAATCGGGTATTTTAAACCAATAAAAAGCCCCCATAATATTTAATTATGGGGGCTTTTTATTTCACAAAAGTGCTTAAACCTTTAAAGCTTCCTGTTCTTTTAAGGCAGTAATGTTGTTTTTATTGCTAAAAGCATCTGTTTTGCCGGCAAAATCTTCAAGCAGGCCGGCAATAGTATCCAGGTTGTCTGATACTCGCTGGTGCATATCGGGCAGATCTTTTTCCAGTTTCTTATCGCCAAGGTCAATATTATCCACTTCAATTTTTGTTAGCTTAGTTATGATAGCTTGCTGACTATTTTTAAGATCCTCTAATTCATGGACTATCTTTTCCATCAATGCAAATTTCTTTAACGTATCCATAGGTTGTGTTTTTTAGTTAATATTTCAATTACAACATTGTTAACAAAAAATTGTTCCAAATTTGGAAACTTCATTTATAACTAATAATTTAGTTAAATGAAAACCCTACTCTTATTTGTCCTTTTATCCATAATAATTACAGGTGTCTGCCACGCGCAACAAGCGCGCAAAGCAGATGATGCCCTGTTGTTAGACTATTACCAAAACCAGCGGTTTGCAGATGCGTTAACCTATCTTAAAAGCGTTTATCCTGAGCCAGTAGCAGATATTAAAGAACTGTCAAGGTTGGCTTATACATCGTCAATGGCCCATAGACCCGTTGAAGCGGAAGGCTATTATCAGCAGATCTATGATAAGGATACAACCAACGTATCAGTAATTTATAACCTGGCCGGTATTAATCAACGGCGAAATAATAATTCAAAAGCTGAATTTTATTATAAAAAACTGGTAGTTATCGATTCAACAAACTTTAACGCCTACAACAATTTGGCACAGTTATATCGTGATAAGGGCGACCTGAAAAGTGAAATATCAAATTTTGAGAAAGCCAATTACTTAAACCCTGTTGATGCCGACGTGGCTTTTGACCTGAGCCAGGCTTATATGTTGCAGGAAGAAAACCCCAAGGCGGAAAAAGTATTAAACATTGCTA
>JAQBOP010000289.1 GCA_028287975.1 Mucilaginibacter sp.
TTTTATAACGAAGAAGTGGTTCGATAGAACGTAAGGTTAGTCATACGATATGACTTGTTAATAAAGCGACCGTCATCAAAGATAAATGGGGACATAAAGAGCTGATAGAGCAATTTTCGTTTTCTAATTACGTTAGCCATTTTATAAAAATCATAAATTCTTAACAATGCTGCACCTTTATCCTGCAATGATGCTTTAAACTGTTCTGAGTTATCAGAATAATCGTCAATTATTTCCTGAATCTTGGCTGCTTTTATTTCATATTCGTTAGCGATTAACCGAAATTCTGCACTTTCTGTAGTAGCTTCGTCTGATTATTACCCACATTTAAACCGTCTGCTTGCAGTCGTTGTGCGGATGCCATTTCAGGCAAGTGATGGTTTTTATCTATATATGCCTCAACATCCGCTAATGAGGATAACTTGTAGGCAGGTTCGAAGACAAAATCTGCACCAGTTGTATTAACTACTATTTGATTGGATCTTACGTTGCCTTTTACATCTAAAACATAGCTCGGATTAACTTGAGAAGCTTGACCGATGAGGATGTTCCGTTGGCAAGAATGCGCATTCTTTCTGCCAACGTTGTTGCGGGTAGAAAAAGCTAAGTCTCCTGTTGTATTCCCGCTGCCGTTTGTACTTAAACTTTTAATGGCTGCGAATGCGCCCTGGGTAACACCAAAAATTATAGAACCGCCATTTCCTTGTAAAAGCCACTGTCTTGCAGATATAAAGATCCGCCTGACGCAGTACTTGTGGATGTTGCAGATGTTGTTTGATTTTGACCGTACAGATGCAGTTGCGCCTTGGGTGTCGCCGTTCCAATGCCCAAATTACCAATACCTGTGAACCGCGCGTACTCTCTCGAACCAAAAGCTAGACTGTTGCCGAAAATGATTGGCTTGCTGTTGTCAGAAGAGGCTAATTTTAATCCCAGGTAGGTGCCATCATAGCCAACTATGGAACGGCCGTTGCCAAAAAAGATACCTGCATTATCTGTGTATGAACCAGCCTTTGACTGAACGTTGATAATTGGGTTGTTTGTACCTTGCATGTCAAGTTGGAAATTAGGTGTTGCACTACCAATGCCAACAAAACCTGTCGCTGGCCAAGTGGGACTGTTTTATCCATAAGAAGTTTGAACTATTGCGATAACAGCAACGAGAGTCGTATAGAGTTTTTTCATTGTGATAAGGTTGTTAAGTGATTTATCAGATTGCCTGGTAAATACAGAGGAAAGTTATATATTTCCGATTAAGAAATCAAGTGGTGTATGTTAATTAATTCTATTTACTTGCTGTTAACTTTGACAAAGCCTTTTCTAAAGCATCTATACGTGCATCTTGTTGGTTGCTTTTTGTTTGTTGATTGGCTATTTGCTTATTTTGATTTTCAATTTGTTTTTGTTGTGATTGTAGTTTAGTGTCCTTGTCAATTAGATATAGCGTCAACTCTTCAATCTTTTTGGTTTGTAGTTTTACCATCTCGCCTAAATTGACACCGTTCTTAATAACTTCTGCCTCAGAAGGCATTTCTGGTAGATGGTGATTTTGGTCAATGAACGTTTTTACTGATGAAAGGGTGAGAAGCGGATAGGTTTTGTCAAAAACGGCATCGTTCCATCCGTTCATGTCCACCTTTACTTCCTGAGTGTGAATTGTTCCATTTACAGCTAGCTTAGCATCAGGGGCAGTAGTACCTATGCCTAAATTGCCCGAACTATTAATCCGCATTACTTCAGTTAAGGAGGTAGTTGGTACCATGCTGCTGGAACTAGCTGTATTTACAAGAAAAGCCATTCCGGATTTGAAATTACTAAAGGAGTTTTCCCTTACCGCCTGTACGCCTGCCTCAATAGAATTTATATCTTTAAACAAAAGCCCGGTACTTCTGGGGGTTGATACGCCACCATTTCCATTCCAATTCCTGTCAATTACTATAGGATACAAAACGTCCGTCTGGCTCACTTCATTTTGATAAACATCCAACCTTTGGCTGGGAGTTGTGGTGCCAATGCCAATATTACCGCTCGCATCTATCCGCATCTTTTCAGAGTACGATGTTGTTCCTAAACCAGTCGTATTAAATGTTAAATAAGTTCCATTTGCCGTTGTTGACCATGGCTCTGCTGCATATGCGTTTACAGAACCTGTATATCTATAAGAACTTGGATTAGCGGTATCAAATGTTGCTCCCATAGCCATTGTTCCCAGACGCTGAGCAGTAGCAGTTGGTACATTTGGGGTTACGGCCAGTACCCCACCACCTGAAAAGCCACCTAATACCCCTAGATTGATTGATCGTATTCCCTGGCTCGCGCTTGGAGCTGAAACATCAAGATAAGACCCAGGCATTGTAGTGCCTATGCCTACGTAATTGTTGTATATCGTTAAATAATCGGCATTTCCTGGGCCCTGAATGGTGAAGTAGCCGGAATATGTGTCATTACCGCCGATACGGATCCTATTAACATTAGCTGAGCCGGGCGTATTTGTATTACCGGCGTTTATTGAAATACCGTTTGTTGTCGTTGTAGTGCTGTTTCTTGCTGCGACACTGCCAAGCACTTCTAAAGCACTGCCTGGGTTGGTAAGACCAATACCAACATTACCGCCAGAATAACTTATTGTGCCTGATGTAGCGCCATTGGGTAACCATTGTGCAATTGAAGGTAAAGCTATCGCCAAAGCGATGATGCTAAGAGCTATCTTTTTCATTGTGATAAGAGAATAAAGTTTGTTGCTCCTAATATAAAGGTTATAATGTTAAATTACAATACCTAAGTTAACGGGCCTTCCAAACCACCGCAGAGAAACGTAGGTGGTGCGAGCAACGAAAGAGGTCTGTGAAGAGAAAGCCTGGAAAGCGACTGAAGAGATTCCGGAAGGCTTGACCATACGGTTCAGTAAAATGTTGAGGACCGATTTGTGTAATCATATTTTAGGCGTCATTTAGAATCAATAAATTAGCTTGGTCAAAGTGTCACGGATATGATTTTTCGTTTTTGCGGAATACGATGGTGAACGAGTCGAGAATATCCAGGCTGGACAATATTTTGGTACTAATTGGTGTTAACACCAGCTATTTTATTAATTCGCTTTATTTTATAAAATAAAAGTTTGTTATCTGTAAACATTATAATAAATTGCAGCAGATTTAATTAGTTTTTTGATCTAAACCCTTATCATGAAAACAATTTTCGATGCCACGGTGGTGGTGTTAGCCACGCTTCAGGTATTCGACCGCCGGCCAGTTCAATTCGAGTCCACGAGTAATCATTATTTTTCATCTGAAAAACATTTGATTGAAAATTTCAATACCCCAAATGACACTGCTTTTTTTAATGCCACCGTTTTGTCAACAATCCTAAATGCAACTGGTCATTTTCGGTTGCCTACCCAGACTACTACGCCCAAAACGGCCAGGTATTTATATGAAAACATCGCCGTGAAAAGCTATTTAAACGAAATTTTTGCAATGGTATTGCCATCATAACCGAATAACTTCAAAAAATTCCAATGAGGGTAGCTTATTGAGTAAATAGTAGTTTATGATAATAATATAGAACAAAAAAATAACTGATAAAATCTATCAAAATTGCCAACTGAATCACATTTTATGAAAAAAACATCTTCTGAAAATCTCAAGTCAACGCCTTATCCCTATTTAAAAATACTTTACCATACATTAATAATTGTAGCTGTATTATACCTTTTATTCAATGCCTGGGTCAGAAATGACAAAATAGCCTATGTTGATTCAGCTAAAATATTGAATGAATATAAGGGATCTGTAGAGGCGAAAAAAGTATATGACGCTAAAGCAAAGGTATGGCAGGCAAATATCGATACTTTAACCGGCGAAGTAAAAGCTTCCATAAGAGGTTATGAAAAAGCGCTCGCTAGTATGACACCAAAGGAGCAGGTAATGGCCAAGCAATTGATACAGGTAAAACAAAAGCAGTTGCAAGATTATCAAAGGAGCATTCAAGAAAATGCTAAGCAGGAGGATGGTAAGCTTACACAGACGATTGTCTCACAGATTAATACCTCTTTAACTACATATGGCAAGAAAAACAATTTTAAACTAATATTGATAGCAAACCAATCAGGAACTATAGCCTATGGACGTGATGGTACTGATATTACATCAGCGGTGATAGAAGAGTTGAATAATGATTACCAAGCTAATGGTAAATAAATTAACTTTTTGTTTAGCAATTTTTTGCTCCGTGTTTTTTCCTGCCTGCAGAAAACCTATAAAAACTAAATTAGATCTTATTCAATATATAAACGATGAAAACAACGGCTTAATTAAAAGCCAGGTCATAAAAGGAGTAACAATACGGCTAACGTATAAGCCCTGGCAGTTATTGGCGGCAAACGCAGGTGCTATCAATGCTGTAACCTTGAATCAAATCAAGCAGAAGGCATACTTTACACTTGGTTTATCAAAGGACAAAAAAGAATTATTAAGGCAGTTGCCTTTTGATCAATATAGTGAAATATTACAAACCTTGGCTTTTAAAATGAGGCCTAACATTAACATAAGAAAAAATAATAAAAATGTAATTGAGGTAGAAGATTGTCTCTTTCAACAGACGTATGGCATGGGTAGAGAAAACAATTTGTTGTTAATTTTTGAGGATTCAAAATTGAAAGACGCCGATCAATTAATAGTTTCTATTAAAGAATTTGGCTTGGGCCTCGGAGACTTAAAGTTTCAATTTAACAGGAGCGATATTAACGATTTATCTGGTATTAAATTATAATTAAGCATATAATATAAACTTATGGTATTTAATAAGGTTTTTGGAAAAAAAGCCATCGCGATGGTTTTTTTATTTACAATTATTAATCAGATAATTTCGCCTTCGGTTGCTTTTGCATTGACAGCGGGCCCCACTGCTCCCGAAGCAACTAATTTTGAACCCATTGATACAACAGATACGGTAAACCCATTAACCGGCGAATTTACCTATAACCTGCCTTTGTTATCGGTCCCCGGACCAGAAGGCGATTATCCTCTGTCACTTTCTTATCACGCCGGTATCAGGCCAGATGAAGAAGCATCCTGGGTGGGTTTGGGTTGGTCATTAAATCCAGGGGCAATTGCACGAAATGTTAACGGGTATCCCGATGATTGGAAATATAGTTCAGGAACAGTTGAAAATTATTGGAGTGGCGGGCAGTCAAAAACGTACTCCTTTGGCGTTAGTGTTGGAATAAGCAATGTAGCCTCTGTTGGATTTGGATTGGCTTTTGCTCAGGATACCTACCGCGGCTTCGGTGTAGGTTACAGCCTTAACGGAAGTCTGGGAATAGCAAACACCGAGTTAGGTTTGAGCGCCACAATCGGTATTTCGCCTTATGGTGATCCTTACGCCGGAGCAGGTATCGCCATACAAAAAAGTTTAGGAGGAAATTTTAAAGGATCACTTGGACTTTCTGTGCAAACCAACTTTCAATCAATCAGTGCTGATGTTGGGGCGGGGATAAGTGTTAGCAGGGTTTCGTTATTAGGCGCATCAATTGGTACCGCGAATACTCATCCGTCAGGAACAATCGGGGGTGGAACATTTATGAGCGCAGTTGATGCTAATATCGG
>JAQBOP010000414.1 GCA_028287975.1 Mucilaginibacter sp.
ATGTGCTCGGCCGACCAGACGGCGCTCCGCTCCAACTTCAGGCAGTCTTCAGGCGCCGCCGTTTGGGTATTCCCATCACTATCCACAATGACACAGTCAGAGGGCCTGAGAACATTCTGGCGAAAGAAGTACGGGATCGGCGGGAGTGAATCCTTGGGAAGATGGCCCAGACTTGCACCCCACCTCCCAGTCGAATAGGACGAGTTATGGACAGCCACGATGAATAGTGGAGATCCTTCGAATCCCGTCAACTTCTCGGCATTAACTTGCCGATCGTCGAAGAAAGCCATATACGGACGTGTTGCCAACATGACCCCACAAGCGAGTCTCCCGCCAGGGATCGGCACCCTGAGGACGCTCCCAGCAGCGAACCGTACGGACATTCTCAGACTCCTCCTGATATCAAACTGGCCGAACCTATGGCCCACCAAATGCCGCCGTTGCGGCATTCAAGTACAAGTTGCGCAATGGGTTATCTTCTGCAATCCCGCGAATTGCATTTCCGGATGTCCCCCCAGCGCTCTGCGCTCCACCAAAGGCATCGATCAACTGCTGTTCACGACCTCGAATGGCCTGATAGGCAGGGTCGCTATGCCGCAGCGCAACGCTCTTGGTTGCAGCCGCAGATTGGTCGAGAACTGCCGGGCCAAATCCCTTTCTGTCATATGGTGCCCAGCATCGCGAGCCGCGACGATCTGCTCCGGTGTGCCAGTTCCACGTGACGGCCAGTTTAGACCTCACCGGTCTCGGGATTCGTTTTGGTGTAGGTGACATAGGTGGTGTCGCAGTTGTGGACGAGACCGGCGTGGCACCAGCGAGTACCCTCTACCTGCTTCTTCGCAGGTCAACGGCGATATGACGGTCCGTCGGGGTCCGTGGTTGTACGCTGGCGTCCGTGGTTGTTGCCGTCGCCACTGCCGTCAGAGGTATAGACCACTCGAAGTCATATCAGAGGAACGCGCCGGGTTCTGCGGTGGCGTAGTCGGTGGCGGTGCGCCGGTACCGGTAGTTCGTTAAACCCGGCGGTAGAGATCAAGGGGTCTGCCAGCGGTGACGGCGTCGAGGAGGGCTTGGAGCTCGGCGGGTGGGTCGCTGTCCGTCCAGGCTCGCCACCAGCGGTGCAGGGTGATGGCCGGGGTGAGCCACGCGCGGGTAGCGCGTAACGCCTTGGGCCAGCAGGGAGGTTGGGGCTGGTGGGGTGTGGGACCGCCCCCTCTCTGGGCGATCGTCGGGGCAGGGGTCCGGCGCGGTGGCGTCCAGTGGTCCGGGTGGGGCGAACCACTGGTCCCAGCAGAAGGAGAAGGCGCAGTTCACCAGGGTCTGGTGGTGGCGGATGGCGTGGTCGGAGCGGACCTGGAAGTCGGCCCAGCCGAGTTCGTCCTTGATCTGCTTGTAGCTTTGCTCGATCCACGGGCGCAGTGCGTAGATCCGGACGATCTCGGTGAGGTCGGCGGGCGGGTGCGGGCTGGTGCTGGCGTGTGGGGCATCGGGGTGGGGCAGGTTGGTCGCCAGGTACCAGGTGGCTTTGTCCGGCAGGGTGGCCGGGTCGGTGGTGGCCACGACCAGGCGGCACGGGCCCAGTGGCTGCCAGCCGCCAAGGCGCGCGTCGGCGGCCCACCAGGTCTCGGCGTGTCCGTCGCGGAAGTGCCGCTCGACCGGTGTCCAGTCGCCGGGGTGGTCGGGGTCCGTCCAGGTAAGGGCGTGGGCGGCGTCGATGGGGGGTGCGGCTGGTCGGCGGGTGCCCAGGTGCCGCGGTGCGGCTTGAGGTGGACCACATAGGCGAGTTGGGCCTCGTGCAGGGACAGGTACCAGTCGTCGCTGACGCTGTAGGCGCTGTCGGCGACCACGGCCCGGCAGGCGAAGCCCGCCGCCCGGCCCCGGGCCGCCAGAACCGCGGCGATCTGCGGTTTCGTGCGGAAGTCGGGGTCGGTGCGGCCGTGGGCGAAGTGGTGGGCGGGGGTGTAGGGCTGTGCGTGCAGCGGGTAGTACACCTGGCCGTCGGTCCACACCGTGGTCACGGTGACCACGCCGTTGTCGGTCTTGCCTAACCGGCCCAGCCACTGACGGCCCACATGGGCGGTGGCCGTGCCGTCCTTGCGGTCCCCGGAGTCGTCGATCACGATCACCCCGGCCTCATGCGGCGCGCAGGCGGGATCGGCCCGCAGCATTTCCAGCCGGCGGTCGTTGACCTGGTCGCTGTCCCAGCCCGACTCGGACAGGAAGTACTGCAGCCGCTGCACGCTCGCCAGGCCCGCGCCGACCACCGGTTCGACACCGGCCAGGCAGGTCAGCGTCTTGTTCCGGTCGCGCGGCGCCAGCAATCCGGTCAGGTACTCGCGAAACCCGCGCCTCTGGGCGAGGTTGAGGAACAGGTCATCGAAACGCGCCGCGTACGCCTCCAACGGCCCCGGCGCCGGCGGACATGCCCGTCGCTCAGTCATCACGCCCCCACTCGGCCAGGTATACCCCTACCCTCCGCTCTACGACCGGCCCGACCCCACGTCAGCCCCCTCTACCACCGGGTTTAACGAACTACCGGTACTGCCGTCAAGCACCGAAGTGGCCCCACTGGATAATATCCTGTGGGGCCACTTCACGCTCAAGGCCAATTATGAGAGATC
>JAQBOP010000394.1 GCA_028287975.1 Mucilaginibacter sp.
GGAAGTATACTCGTACTCACGAAGCCGTGGGTTATTTGCAGGCATTAGCATAAACGGCTCGAATTTAGGTATCGATAAAAAATCAAATGCTGCTTACTATGGCGGGGATGCAACTTCACAAGATATATTTGACACCGTGAAAAGCAATACAGAAGCGGTTAAGTTGTTGAAAGAAAGTTTGGAGGCATTAAAATAGTTTTTGCTCGCATAACTGTGGTGCCCTGTCGTATGCCGACAGGGCATTTTTGTTTATGACGTTTTGCCAAAAGCTTTTTTAAGCAATATGCCCGAAAGCGCCCCCATGCCTCCAACCAATCCGCCAACAAGCGCCGTTACTATCAATAACCATATCCAGTTATGGGGCAACGGGAAAAGCTGAACCACACGGCCCGCCAGGATGTTATCATTCGGGAGGCTTTTAACCAGAGCCAATATTATCCATACAACAAATACCGCTGCGAAGCCGGCCAGGAAAGAATGCCCGGATGTTTTACCGATAAAGAACGCGGCTAAAAAGGCAACGATAGCGGCAACCCACCACGGTAAAAAAAAGCCGCAGGCAAAAGATAAAATAAGTATGATCAAAAATAACATAAGCCTCCTCTAAACGGCGAAGCCCTCATGACTTCCTTTAAAAAACAATTATACTGAATAATCTCCCCTCCGAAGGAGTCCGGAGTCCTTCGGAACGGAAGGGGAGACTCTTTATAATTTCAAAGCGTTCAATGTGTTCAAAGCGTTCAATGTGTTCAACGCGTTCAATGTGTTCAAAGCGTTCAATGTGTTCATCTTTCAAAAAAATGAACGCTATCAATTCAAGACTAATGTTGATTTAATTCTTCCGGAATTTTCAGTTGCCGAATTTAAAAACAGCAATTCGTTTAGTTTGCCCTCTTTCCAGGTTTTAAACATGTCGTTATAGTAAAAGCTGCCCGGGTTGCCCGATTCGCCACCGGGGAAAACGCCGTAACCTTTAACAACTGGGCCCATTTGCACAACCATTCGCCACGACGGGCCGTTATTGTTTCTGAGGGCATTTATAACGCCTCCCGTACCGCCTGCAGAAAACTCACCTGTTCCAAAACCCGGTAAACCGGCCAGGTGATTGATATAAGTTTTCTTTACTAAACCCCACTGCCACTTCGACCCGGGCTTGCCATAATTTTTAACCATTTCATTAATGGTCGAATTAAACGCAGTATTTACAACGTCGGGGCAAGTTTCCGTTTTAGTTGTATGCATGTCGTCGAACCATTTTGAGTTGGGCTCAGTTAAAAGCAATTTTTCGGTGCGATCATAAGAAGGTGCTTTCAGGAATACACCTTTCACAGCAAAATGGCCGCGCCAAATGGTATCATAAAGCTTTACCCACCATTTATTAAAAATAGCGGCGCCAACCGAGTTGGCATCGTAGTATTTATTCCAATTAGTTATAATAGCCAATGCTGTTAAGTGATCATTATTCATTTTGGAGCGGTCGAGATACTTTAACATAGCTGGCAAAACATCCTGGGCCAGTATGCTGTAATTATCCATTTGCATTGTTCGGATACTATCGACGGTCGCGTTTTTCATCGCGAAAAGCTTGTCGTTTATTCTTTTGCCACGGTAATATTGCTCAAACTTCCAGTTGATATAATACGGGTACGTCGGATCGGTTGACGATTGATTGGCCGAGCTTACAAAACCACGCGGCGGATTTTTAACAGTGGGATTTTGTTCAGCAGGTATCCAGCCATGCCAGTCGTTATCCGGGTCGCTGCCGTCCAGTATAAACTTACCCTGGTCTTTAAATTTCAAAGGGAACTTACCGTTAGGGGTGATGGCAATATCGTTGTCAGAGCTGGCGAAAATAAAGTTTTGTGCAGGACAAGTATAGTATTTAAGGGCTTCGCGGTAATCGTTATAATTTTTGCCGCGGTTAAGCAGGTGAAAGGTCATAATGTCGTCCGACTCATCATGTGCCAGCCATCGCATGGCATTGCCTATAGGGATATTTTCATGATGGCCCGCAGGTTTTTTTGCTTCGGTATCATATACGACCGGGCCGTGGTGTGTATAAAGCACTGTATCAATAACTGGTAGTTCTCCTCGCACTTTAATGATCTCTATACGTTTTTTTACTTTGTGCCATTGGCGGTTATACCAGTATTCTGATTTTGTTTTGTCTTTAAATTTCACCTGGTACCAGTCAAGTACGTCGGCATCTACATTTGTCACGCCCCAGCTTATCTTTTGATTATAGCCGATAATTATGCATGGCGAGCCCGGCAGCGACACGCCATAAACATTTACTGTTGGCGACGACATTTGCAGTTGGTACCAGATGGAAGGAAAGCTTAAATCGAGATGCGGGTCATTCGCGAGAATGGGATAACCATTAGCCGATTTGTTGCCGCTGATGGCCCAGTTATTACTGCCTATGCCATCCATAATTTCATGCGACTTAATATTTTCGGTCATTTGCGCCACGAAGCTCGCTGAAGGTTTTGGGATAGGCAGCGGCTTGAAATTCCATTTGGTGCCTTCCGGGATTATGGGGCCCTCATGAAAAGGGTAATCGGGAAACAAATCGTTCACCGCCTGTGCGCCGAAGCGTTTTAAGTTATTGGTCATGCCGAATTGATCCGAGCCGCCGGCAAGCGTTTCGGACATCAGCTTAAGTAACAAAGCACAATTAATGGGCTTCCATTCTTCGGGTGCATAGTTTAACAGTTTAAATTCGATCGGATAATCTTTGGGAGCAAGCTGGCGGATATAATTGTTGACTCCTTCGGTATAGGCGATAATCATCAATTGCGATACGGGATTTTTAAACATTCCTTTTAGTGCGTTTTCGGCAGCATAAACCATACCTGTGCGGCGATGATATTGGTCGATTTCCAGTGCTTTTGGCCCCACTATTTCTGATAACCGGCCGGATGCACTGCGTGTTTGAATATCCATTTGCCAAAGGCGGTCGCGGGCGGTAACGTATCCCTGGGCGAAATAGAGATCATGGTCATTTGTTGCAAAAATATGCGGGACCCTGTGCTCATCATACCTAATAACAACTTTATCGTGCAAACCTTTTAGCCGCAGGTTTTCAGTGGGAATAATGTTTTTGTTTTCTGCATTTTGCCAGAAGCCTGTTATCGGGTTTAAGAATTCGCCAAGAGGAGGGACATCGCCAATTTTGGTTTCTAATAC
>JAQBOP010000037.1 GCA_028287975.1 Mucilaginibacter sp.
GCCGTACTTATAGCACGTAAAAAGGTAGATTTACCGGCCATATTGGCTCCGGTCAGGAAAATGACATTCTTACCTGCATTCATTTCTACATCATTGCCGACAGGATTGGTCAATTCAGGGTGGTATACACCCTCCAGCTTTAATGAAGAGGTCCCTTTCTCTAACGCCTTAGGGAAAATAAAGCCCCGCTTACGGGCCAGTTTGGCTACAGAAAGGTATACATCCAAGTAATAGATATGCCCAAGCAACCCTTTTATTTTTGAAAACTCACGCAACCGGAATAACGCGTCATACGCAGCCACCGCGGTATACGAAAGCTTACCTTTGCTTTTTTCACGGAATACCGGTTCAAAAACAGGATCAGATAAAAGGACCTCAATTGCATGCCGCTCTTGGTCGTAAGCAGCAACGCCAATAGTTTCTTTAGCTGCTGTAAATAGTTTAACGCGCTGTATTAAGTCAATGAGCGCCATTACCCCCTGTTGAATTTCCTTTTCGCCAAGCACCTGCTGTTGCGATGCACTTTTACCGGGCGTTTCCACATTCATGAGGTATTTTTCAGCCATATCAAATAAAGTTCCGTCAAACGGGAACACGATCTGAAGCTTAGCAAAATGTTCGATGATATTGCTGCGCCTGTTAATATCTACGCGATCTGACAGCGGTTGAAGAAATAGTTCTTTCAATACCGCCTCGCCGCCCCTGGTATGTGTATAATTATAAATATCATAAATACCGCTGCCATTACGCTTGCCAAAAATGCCAAGGTCTCCTATCGTCTGGTCGTCTGTTTGTAACTGCATAATCGTTTTCTATTTTCTTTTTCTCCGTATCAGCAACACTGCGCCTAAAATCAATACCAGCGCAGGCAGCACCCAAACAAATATTATGATCTGAGCATTGGCAACTGCCGGCGAAATCAATATTAAATTGTCTTTAGGTTTGGATCCCGGCGTATATGAAGGGAATTTATTATAGTGTAACCAGCTTAACATCGGCACGCCTACTAGGTCGCCCTGTACCCTGCTGTTACTTAAAAAATCAGCATCGCCGCATACAATTATACGCTGCTCTTTATTGTTGATCTTTCGTGATAGTTGAACGATGGTTGAATACGCACCTCTTACATCACCTTTTTTTGCATTATAAACTATCTGGGCAGAATCGGTTGCAAATACCCCCTGTTTAAGCCAGGTACGTGAAGCTGTTGTTACCGCTATCGGTTTTACTGTAAAGGGACAATTAGGCTCGCTCGCAATGGCCATTACACCAGGCATCAGCATTCTTAAGCTATCGGTGGTGATATTTTCTTTTCTGTCTTCACGCAATCTTAACATCATATCATCGTCAGACAGGTTAGCGGCATTGATAGTCAAAAACGCGTTGACCATTTGCGGCATTTCGTAAACAGTAGGCTCAACCACGGTGCCTGACATATAGCGCACGCCCAGATTTTTAAGTACGGGGTTTAATATTGCTTGTTTTCCCGGTTTGCTAAGTATCAACATGTTACCACCGGCAGCTATGTAGTTTTTTATTTTATTTCTGGTAGTTTCACTTAATTCAGTTTTCGGGTCGGCTAACACCAGGGTTGAAGCATCAGCAGGTATATCCTGATAGTCAAGCGACAGGGTGTCTGCATCAAACCCAAGGTTGATCAGAGAATTTCGAAACCCTTTTTCAATAGAGTGAAGCTGATATTCCCGTTCGCCAGCTTTATAGATGCCGCGTTCCAGATTACCTGATACATAGTAAATCTTAGGCATAGGGTGCTGCAACAAGCGTTTAAAGGCTGCTGCTATCAACATTTCGTCGGGCCAAAATTGGGGGTCATTAAAAGTTCGCAAAAATGTGGTTCGCCCCTTATATTTTAATTGCATTACTGAACGAAAACGCTCATCAGACAGATCAATCGTCTTAGTAATAGCTTCCGGCGTTTCAAATAAAGAAGCACGTGTATCAAAACCGTCTGCTATATTTTCGGCAATCTGTTTCAGGCTTTTATGTGGAAATGAATTATAATACGAACTATCGCCTTTATTTAAATTATAATAATAAACGTATTTAAATGTAATGTCAGGCTTAAAGCGAACATATTGCTCCCAAACGGTTGACAGGTATTCATTTCGGTTTTCTGGTAGCGTGTTTTTAAGTCCGGGTGCCAAAAGATTGCTGTACAGCGTAATTTCCAGTGGTTCCTTGCCAAATTGTTTTACAATTTTCTGCGTGTTGGGATGCAGTGTATTCCTTTGGGTGGCTGAAATATCCCAATAGCCAATAAGCGCGGGCCTTGAGCTTACATAACCAATAACTAATGCAACTGCAAACACGGCGAGATACCTTGAGGCGGCAACAAACCAGGGTTTAGATTCACAACCACTGCGCAATTTGATTATTGTAAAGCATACAAACATGCACACAATAACCATAAAGTAAATCACATCCTTAGTGGTAATCAGGCCTAACAGCAACTTGAATGTACGGCCGTTTATTGACAAGAAATAGGTAAGGTCGCGCACAAAATCATACTTCTGCCAAAGTGTACCCACCTGGGTGAGAATGAAGATTACGAGGAACGTGCTGATAGCTGAAACAATCTGATAAGTAGTTAGGCTTGACATAAACATGCCAATGGCGGCATATGCGCAAACCAATAAATAAAATCCTAAAAGCGCGGATAAAAGCAACCCATAATCAAGGGC
>JAQBOP010000092.1 GCA_028287975.1 Mucilaginibacter sp.
CCTTTGGCGATTGGTGATATGACAGAGATTTTACCTGTCTTCATATCGGCTTCGCTCTCGGCTACAAGTTGATAGGTCATTGTAGCGCCGTTGCTTACGTTTTTTATTTTGACAATAGATAGCGCCAATACTTTTGATGCATCCAGCTTTGATTCGTCAAGCAGGCGGGCATTAGCCAAAGTTTCCTGCATTTGCGAAATTTTAGCCTCGTGCAGGCCCTGTGCTTCTTTAGCCGCGTCATACTCGGCATTTTCAGAAAGGTCGCCCTTATCGCGCGCCTCGGCTATTGCTTTTGATATATTAGACCTGCCTGTGGTCTTTAATTCCTGTAACTCTTGTTTTAATTTCTCTAAACCGTCTTTGGTAAAATATGCTACCTCTGCCATAACTCACTATTTAATTTCTTTTATTTATCTTAATTGGGCGCCAAAAAAAACCGCCCTCCCTTTTATAGAAGGACGTAATGACGTTAAAAACAAACAAGACTATAAAGGCATGCCCGTATAGTCTTGTTTTATCTAAAACGAAGATAAGTCATTTAAGTTTTAAAATCCAAATTTTTGTTGCAAGGCAACAAAAATTAGTGATTAGTTAATTAGAGATCAGAGATTAGGTAAATATCTCAAAAACTAATCTCTAATCAACTGCTCACTAGTCACTAAACGAAGTTTATTCGCCATCACTTCACTAATTCTGCGGTATGAATCAAATGTCCAGCCGGCTACGTGGGGGGTTAAAATTACCTTTCCTGATCTTTTCAGGTCGCCAAACCATTCCTGTTCTGCCAGTGCCGGGAATTTTTCTGTCTCCAACACATCCAGTCCGGCCCCTAAGATCTTGCCGTCTTTTATCGCATTCAGTACCGCCCTTACTTTGGCCACCTTACCGCGCGACGTATTGATAAAAAATATCGGCTTTTTAAAGTGGAACAACATCTCGTCGTTGATCATGCCGTTAGTTTCTTTTGTTAGCGGGACGTGCACGCTTAGCACATCGCTGTGTTTAACAATTTCTTCCATGCTCACCTCGCGGGCGTAACGGTCGGAGAAACCGGTTTTGTATTTATCATAGGCGATAACTTCAACCTCAAAGCCTGACAATTTTTTGGCAAAGCTTTTGCCCATAAAGCCATAACCTATAATGCCTACTGTTTTGCCTTTCAGCTCAAAGCCACGGTTGGCTTCGCGCTTCCATTCGCCATTGCGTATTTCGGCGTCAGCAGTATTAAAATGATTCATCAGGGCCAGCAATAAGCCAACGGCATGTTCGCCCACAGCGTCCATATTACCTTCGGACGCGTTGATCAGTACCAGGTTCTTTTCGGCAGCGTAGGCTTCATCTATATTGTCCATACCCGCACCGGCACGGCAAACAAAGCGCAGGTTTTTTGCGGTATCAATAACCCGCTTATCTACATTAAATTTTGAGCGGATAACCAGCCCGGCATACTCGCCAATAATTTGTAAGGCGCCGTCAGGTTTTATGGTCGGCTGATAATCGCATACATAACCCATGGCTTCTGCTTGTTCAATAAAGATGGGGTGGATATCGTCTACGATGAGAATTTTGTTGTTCATTTATTTAATAAAAGGCCAAATATCAATATTTATTTTTCTTTGGATCCATTCGGTTATCCCAAAACGACAGTAAATAAACTTCGGATTCAAGCACCATGTAAAACAAGGAATTTTGCTTGCCTAAAACAGCTTTCCGTATTCGTTTATAATCAGATGCTTTAAAAATGTAGGGTTGATGAGAAATTATAGTAATAATGGAATTGGTTTTATTAACAAATCTTTCAATTTCTTATCAGTCCAATTTGCTCTAAGGTATAATAGTATATTTTCGTACGTGGTTTTGGCTTCCTTTGACCACCTAACTGTTAAGGCCATATTTGCTTTTAATGTCCTGCATTACCCAGTTATGCTCATAAACATTTCCCTCTTCTATATCTTTAAGGCCGGCCTCTATGCTGTCTTTAACATGTTTTGGCAAATCGTTATAAAAATCATTGCCCTGCCTTTTAAATACAGCTTTTATCTCATTGATCACTTCACGGCTTTCTGTTTCTAACAGCAGCTTTACCAGTTCTATTTTTTCTGATTGTAAGTCCATAATCAAATATACAAAACAATAATTACCTCCCCGCAGTAATCAACTGCGTTATCCTCACAAAATCACCAACTGTTAACCGCTCTGCCCGCAGATCCAATAATGGCTCTTCGGTCATTTTTTCCTTGTTGATTAAAGATGACAGCGCGTTGCGCAAGGTCTTTCTGCGCTGGTTAAACCCGGCTTTCACCACCTGCCAGAAAAGCTTTTCGTCGCAATCCAGTTGCGCTACTTCATTACGGGTAAGCCTGATTACTGCCGACAGCACTTTCGGCGGCGGGTTAAACACGCCGGCTTTTACCGTAAATAAATATTCGACCTTATAATACGCCTGCAAAAACACACTCAATATACCATATTCCTTACTGCCGGCCTTAGAAGCACAACGCTCGGCGACCTCTTTCTGGAACATACCCACAACCTCAACCACCTGCTGCCGGTTGTCCAACACCTTAAAAAGTATTTGCGATGATATATTATAAGGGAAGTTGCCGATGATGCCCAGCGGACCAATAAACCTTGCGGCAAAATCCAGCTCCAAAAAATCAGCATTAATTAATTTACTGCCCAGCTTTGGGTATTTCTTTTGCAAAAACTCGTACGACTCGGTATCGATATCGATCAATGAAACTTCATAAGCAGCCGTCCGCTCCAACAAAACATCCGACAGGATGCCCATACCCGGGCCCACCTCGAGTACCTGTTGGTACCTGTTTTCGGGGCGCAGGCTATCAACTATCTTGGTAGCGATGTTTTTATCGGTAAGAAAGTGCTGGCCTAAATGTTTTTTTGCCCTTACTAATGTCATTATTAATCAAATATTTGAGCAAATTAAGTCATATTTGTGCTTTTATCGTGAATTATACGCTTAAAATCTTTTCTTTGCTTGTTGGCCTAACGGCTAAAGGCAAAAGATTACGATAAGCCATCAGTGAAATCAAAAGAATAAAATGAGTAATAAACTAAAATTAGGCATCAGCATAGGCGACGTGAACGGGATAGGGCTGGAGATCATTATTAAAACGCTTGCCGATAGCATGATATTTAACTATTGTACCCCCATTGTTTACGGGCATACCAAGGTAGCATCGTTTTACCGCAGGGTAACCGAGGTGGACGAACTTAATTTTAATGTGATAGATCATCCATCAAAAGCGCAACCTAAACGCGCCAACATGATCAACTGCTGGGAAGAGGATGTAAAAATAGAACCCGGTGTAGCTAATAAGGAGGTGGGCAGATTTGCATTTGCCTCATTAGAACGCGCTACCGCCGACCTGGTAAATGGCGATATCGACGCCCTGGTTACCGCCCCCATCAATAAAGACACCATACAAAGCGAGAATTTCAACTTTCCGGGCCATACCGAATATTTGCAGGACCGCGATGGCGCCCCCGAATCATTAATGTTTTTGGTAAGCGATACCTTACGTGTGGGTGTTGTTACCGGCCATATCCCGGTTTCAAAAGTATCTGAAAGCATCACTACCGAAAAGATCCTGGCCAAAATAAAGCTGATGAATAACAGCCTGCGCGATGATTTCTGGATCCGCAAACCTAAAATTGCGGTGCTGGGGCTTAACCCGCATGCCAGCGATAATGGCCTTATCGGTACGGAAGAGCAAACCACCATTATACCGGCTATTGAAGAAGCAAGAGCAAATGATATCCTGGCTTTTGGCCCGTACGCTGCCGACGGCTTTTTTGCAAACGCTACCTACATGCAGTTTGACGCCGTACTGGCCATGTACCACGACCAGGGGCTGATCCCTTTTAAGCAGATCGCTTTTGAATCGGGTGTTAACTTTACCGCAGGATTAAAATTTGTACGGACATCGCCCGACCATGGCACAGCTTATGATATTGCAGGTAAGAATGTAGCATCAGAAGTTTCTTTCCGCGAAGCGATATTTACTGCGCTGCATATTGCAAAGCACCGTAAAGAAGGGCTGGAATTAAATGAGAATCCGTTGCAATTTACCAAACTAAGCAGGGACCGCGATTAATTACAAACAAAAGAATTACACACATGTTAATATAAAAGCCTCTTATTGAGGCTTTTTTTGTTTTTCATATCGTTATATTTGAAATAACCTGTTATTCACTAAACCCAAATGTTATGCGTAAAGTTTCAGACATACTTGCCCGTAAGGGAGGTAACGTTATTGCCATTGATGCCGATACTTTAGTTTTGGATGCCTTAAGATTAATGGCCGATAAAAACATTGGATCTGTAGTTATTACTCAAGACGGTGAGTATGCAGGCATCCTTACCGAAAGAGACTATGCCCGTAAGGTAATTTTAGAGGGCCGGTCTTCAGACCATACCAAAGTGGGCGAAATTATGAGCACCTCGCTGCCTGTATTATTACCTGACAATACCATAGACCATTGCATGCATATCATGACAGAAAGCAATATCCGTTACTTGCCTGTTTTTAGCTATAATAAACTGATAGGTATTATCTCTATGAGCGATGTGGTAACAGAAACCATCCTGTCGCACGAGGATACGATAGAACAATTGAAGAATTATATCCAGTCGTAAAAGCGACCGGATTATTTTTTATGCGTACCGAAAGATAACCCTGCGGCAAGACCGATGTTCATGTACACGTAACTATCCTGGAAATAAATATTGTACTCGTCTTGCCCGCGATAGCCACCGCCTACGGTAAATGCTACGTTTTGCATAAATGGCAGCTGGTAATAATATTTAAGCCCAATATTCATGCGCTTTTTAACATTTCCGATGCTGTAACCACTGTACTTGTCCATAATGTATTGCAGATCAAGCTGAACGCGCATCCAATCGTTAAAAATCTTTTTGTCCGGATCTATCGGGTCGTCAGCTCCTTTTGCAAGGCTGTACAGCCAACTGCCTTTCGCGCGTACCCAGCCGTACCTGCCTTGTAAGGCATGGGCATAACCCAGCCCAACCAATGCCGCGTGCAGCTCTGTACCCGCCGAGATATAATTGTTGATGATCAGGTTCTCCTTATCCGTACGCGTGCCGGTATGGTATAAAAACGTATAAAAGTTGGTGGTAAATTTACCGCTATCGACATTTATCGTCCCGTTTAGATTTTCGGTTGGGCCCTCGATACCGTTGGAATGGTGGTTATAACCGACCGAAAAGAATTTAGGGTTGTATTTGTCGTTATTAGCTCTGAAATATATGGCAAAACTGGGCGTATAGCTTGGTGACTTTACCGGTGAGCCTAAAGCAGAGAAAAGGCGGATACTGATCTCGGGCGCCGCTACCACAAAAAACGGCAGCTTGGGCGAATTGACCAGCACAAAATTACCGATCAGGTCGGACGTTAGCATGGTTTTATTTGGTCCGCCGTAATCGTTACCAAAAGTGGCGGCCTTTAGGTTTTGTGTATAGATGTCGTTAAAGTCGCGATTGATGATGCGTTTGTGAACGGTAGTGGTATCTAAGATTTGAGCCTGTGCATTGTTTAACAATCCGCAGAAAATTAAAAGGCAAATGAGTTTGGCGCTATAGTGCATTGGGCGGTACGTGTTTTAGCACTTACGGGAATAGGGGTGCTGTGGTTTTAGCGATAATTGACCTTTTGTTGGTCCGGATAAGTCTACGCTGTATAATTAGAAACCTAAATATCATCGTTAATTATAATATAGCGCAAGTCTTAGCGGGCTGGACTGAGAAAAAGGCTTGACTTGTGATTTGGCAGGTCACAAGTCAGGCCAAGCCGTTGGCCATCACACTAAGACTTGCGCCAGATAGGGGATTTAGCAATTGGCCAAAAGTTTTTAGAAAAGGCAATCGGGATTGGAGTTATTTGCGAACTTGAAAAATAAATCCAACTTGAAATACTCCGCACTTTTTAAACCGACCTCTTTTTCGTATTTTTGTATTGCCTGTTACCACTCCGTCAGCACTTGAATCTTCAATTATTTACGAAATAGTTGAAAACAAAAAATCAATCAATTTAATAGCAAAATAAATCAATCAATTGATAATCAGTTCTTTGAATAAAAAACTTACTACCGGCATAAGCCCCAATACCCGATAAATGGCAATTTTTACTACCGGTAAAACCACTTATACCCGATAAACGCCATTTTTTACTACCGGTGTAATGGGTGACACCCGAAAAATGGCAGTTTTTACTACGGACATAAAGCAAATTACCCGTGTGGATTAGTGTCGCTTATGTCAAGATAACGTGCAAATACTGTTAGCACAACAATTTTTCCTATCTTGTACCACACAAAAAAACAGAGTGACATTTCAGGATTTTAATTTTAACGACGAGCTAACCGAAGGCATTACAAGTATGGGGTACACCACCCCGACACCTATACAGGGAATGGCTATTCCGCTTATCCTTGCCGGCAAGGATCTGATAGCTTGCGCACAGACAGGTACCGGTAAAACTGCCGCATTTTTATTGCCGGTTTTAGAACAAATAGGCCGTACCAAAAAGGACCATACCAGCACCCTTATATTAACCCCTACCCGCGAGCTTGCACAGCAGATAGACCAGCAGGTTGAAGGGCTTGCCTATTTTACAGGTATCAGCTCCATAGCGGTTTTTGGCGGCGGCGACGGCCATGTTTACGAACAGCAGCGCCGAGGTATACAGAATAATGTAAACATTATTATCGCCACACCAGGCAGGCTGATAGCCCATCTTTCATCAGGCGTATTAAAGCTTAATCAGATCAACCATTTGATCCTGGATGAGGCCGACCGGATGCTTGACATGGGCTTCTCGGACGATATTATGCGGATAATAAGCTACCTGCCTAAAGAGCGGCAAACCTTGCTGTTCTCGGCTACTATGCCGGGGCGCATCCGCAATTTGGCTAAGTCGGTGTTACATAATCCGGAGCAGATCAATATTGCTATATCGCAGCCGGCTGTCGGTATCGATCAGCAGATCTACCGCCTGCACGATCAGCAAAAAACGCCTTTATTGCAGCATTTGCTAAAGGACGGCAATTATTTGAGCACCATTATTTTCGCTTCGCGGAAAGAGATCGTTAAGGCGTTATATAAAGAGCTGAAAGGCATCCAGCTTAAGGCTGAGGCTTTCCATTCGGACCTTGAACAAAAAGAACGGGAAGAAATTCTGCTCAGGTTTAAGAATAAGCAGCTACCTATTATTATTGGTACCGACGCGCTTTCGCGTGGTATTGATGTGGAGGGGATTGACCTGGTGATCAATTATGATGTGCCCGGCGATGCCGAAGATTACATTCACCGTATAGGTCGTACCGCAAGGGCCGAAACCAAAGGTACAGCCATCACCTTCGTTAATCACCGCGATGAGCGCAGGTTAAAGAGTATTGAGGAATTGATGGACCGGAAAATAACCCAGCACCCGCTGCCCGAACATTTAAACAGCATTGCCGAGGTTAGACACGAAGCAAAACCAAATCAAAACCGCAATAGCAACAATAGGGGTAAAAAGCGGGTTTGGAAAAAATAGAGCCTCTTCTAATCTCCCCGAATGGGAGACTTTAAAAATTTACGACATGAGAAGTACTTTACGTTTTAAATTAACTTTAGCAATACTTACTACATCAATAGGTATTACAGCAGCACAGGACGCACCTAAAACCACATCAGGCAACCCGATAGCCCAGGGTTGGTATGCCGACCCGGAAGCCAAGATATTCGGTAAAACTTATTGGATTTATCCTACCTATTCAGCGCCGTATAACCAGCAGGTTTATATGGATGCCTTTTCATCTACAGATTTGGTGAACTGGACAAAACATCCGCACGTTTTAGATACAGCCAATGTTAAATGGGTTAAACGCGCCATGTGGGCACCCGCCGTTACCAAAAAGGGCGGCAAGTATTATATTTTCTTTGGTGCTAACGATATCCAGAACAACCAGCAGGTAGGCGGTATTGGTGTTGCTGTTGCTAAGCACCCTGAGGGGCCATTTAAAGATTATTTAGGCAAGCCGCTGATTGGCCAGATCATTAATGGCGCGCAACCTATAGACCAGTTTGTGTTTAAAGATGATGACGGTAAATATTACATGATCTACGGCGGCTGGGGCCACTGCAACATAGTGAGGCTTAAAAAAGACTTTACAGGTGTTGAACCTTTTGCTGATGGAGAGACCTATAAATCGATCACCCCGAAAGATTATGTGGAAGGCCCGGTAATGTTTAAACGTAAAGGCAAATACTATTTAATGTGGAGCGAAGGCGGCTGGACAGGCCCTAACTATCGCGTAGCTTATGCCATGGGCGATTCGCCTACCGGCCCGTTTGAGCGTATTGATGTGATCCTGAAACAAGATCCAACCATTGCTACCGGCGCAGGCCATCACTCGGTTATCAACATCCCTAAAACTGATGAATGGTATATTGTTTATCACCGCCGCCCGCTTACCGAAACCGATGGCAACCACAGGGTAACCTGCATCGACAAAATGTATTTTGACAAGGACGGGCACATCCTGCCGGTGAAGATCACTAATGAAGGTGTATCGGCAAGGGTGATCAAATAAATATTAATTCGCCAGCAAGTTCTGCGGCTCAACTAATATTTGCGAGATCTTGCTTTCGTATTGTGCTAAAAGTTTGGCCTGGAAATTCCCGGGGTCAGGTTTAGCATAATGTTTGCCGGCATCCATAGCCATCACGGAACCTTTTGAGTTTACTTTTTTCTGCTCGGTTTTTTTCGACCACCTGTTGGCTGTTATGTTCATCAGCATATTATCAATGGCGTTGCCTAATCGATTGTTAAAAAGTTTTTCAAACAACGTCTTAAATAACGATGGCTTTAATGGCTTGGCAGACGAGATGCGCATGATCTTATTGGGCAGGTAATTTCTTGTCCAGCTGTTAGCGGCATAAAACTGCTCGATTATGGTATCACCCTGTAAGGGGATAAGCGTAACAACTTCTATAGCGGTATAGATGGTTTTTTCTTTTATCTCAAGCTGTGCTTCGTCTATATAATAGTTCATGCAAAAATAATCCTGCTTATTTACCAGGAAAGTTAACTTTTTAAGAGCATGCATTAAAGTACGCGCTATCCATAGGCGATTTTTTGCGGTTATAATAAACAGGTCGATGTCTGAATTTTCATCAGCAAAATTCTTAGATAGTGAGCCGGATATAGCAATGCCGCGCACGTAAGGAAACCTGATCAGCATATCGCCAACCGTAGCAGCCACTTTTATCATTTCAGCGGCTTTTTTATTGCCGTTATAACGGCGGGCTATTAAAGCGTAGTCGTTTTTTAATGTGTAGAAATTATTGAACTGGTAAACCGTGCGCCCGGCTACGAGGCATTTAAGCGCAAAATCAAAATCATGCTGCTCGTATTTATTCTTCAGAAATAAGTAGATCTCGCCGGCAGTTAACGGATATTTAAATATATCGAAATAGGCCAGGGTAGCTAATATGTTTTCTTTTGCGTCGTTCACGTTAATGATTACAGGTACGGTACGTTCGTTATGATATAGTCATGACGAAACTATACGGCAATAGGTTGCCCCCTGATCTAAATAAAAGCGAAGTATTTTACCAGTGTAACAGGCCGTTTTACAATAGCTATGAAGTTTTAAGAAAAGAAATAGACCTTGATCTGCTAAACTATACGCTTAGCATTGTCCTTAACAAAGGTATCCCAGCCCGAATAAGATTTTTTGCCGCCACTTTTAGCCGTGCTTATTTTTTGGAACGAATGGCAAACCGCAACAGCCAGGCCGTCGGTAGCATCCAGGAAATCGGGCGTTTCTTTAAAGTTCAGGAGCCTTTGCAGCATTGCGGCAACCTGCTCTTTTGTGGCGTTGCCATTACCGGTTATTGATTGTTTGATTTTACGCGGCGAGTACTCTGTAACCTCAACACTGCGCGACAAGGCTGCAGCCATGGCCACACCCTGCGCACGCCCCAGTTTTAACATCACCTGTATATTCTTGCCATAAAACGGCGCCTCGATAGCCAGGCAATCGGGTTTGTAGTTATCTATAAGAGCAACGGTTTTTTCGAAGATGCGTTGCAGTTTCAGCATGTGGTCGTCAATTTTATCCATCTTAACTACCCCCAGGCTGATCAGTTCGGTTTTTGAACCGATTTCTTTTATCAACCCATAACCCATAACCGCGGTACCCGGGTCAATGCCTAAAATTATTCGCTCTTTGGTATTTACTGCATTCTGCATTCTGCTGTTAAAGTTAACCATTTTGCAGCATAGCCATGTATTCTTTTCTGCTGATCATCCTTGCACCCATCGATTCCATGTGATCTGTGTGTACCTGGCAATCCAATAATTTATACTTACCGGTTTTAATAAGGCTGATCAACGCGGTCTTTGATGCGTTGCTTACTTTACTAAACATGCTTTCGCCGCAAAAAATAGTACCAACTGCTACTCCATACATTCCGCCAACAAGATGGTCATCCTGCCAAACCTCAACAGAATGTGCGTATCCTTGTTCATGCAGCAGGATATAAGCACTCTTCATATCATCAGTTATCCATGTGCCATCCTGACCCGGGCGGTCTACAGCGGCACAGGCCCGGATCACATCAGCAAAACATTTATCAAAGGTTACTTTAAAGCGATTAGAATTTAGCACCCGCTTCATACTTGATGAAATGTTCAACTCGTCCGGAAAAAGCACAAATCGTTCATGCGGCGAATACCATAAAATAGGTGTATCATCACTATACCATGGGAAGATGCCGCTTTGGTAAGCTAACAATAAACGTTCGGTTGATAAGTCGCCGCCAACGGCCAGCAAACCGTCGGGTTCGGCAAGTGCCGGATCGGGGAATAATAAACGTTCGGTCAACCTGAATATCATCAGGCAAATTTATGCCTTATGTTTTATTACCAATTTTTTATTTTGGGCTTTTGATACGGCATCAAGATATTGTTGCAGCTGGGTGTATCTTGCTGCAGGGATAATGCGGTTTGTTATATTAAACTTTGCAGTACTTACAACTTGATTTTTCATTTCATCATAGGCATAATTGACCTGATAGCTACCATAAGTGAATTTTAAGCTTTGATTTGCTGGTAATGTTTCCACAGTAAACCCTTCAGGAAGATCAATAGTAGTAACGCATGATTTTTGCAAAGGTGTAGTAAAATAAAAATCGGTTTTCCGGTCTGTTTCTACCGGTACATTAATATTGCACAGGTCAATCAAATGCGAACTGTAAAATTGCTTATTACCCGCCATTATATCGCAAAATTGTTCATAATCTAAACTGATCCTTACCTGCTTGACGCTATCCTCATCTGCCGACAGGTTAAGATTAAAAATATTTGGCTGTTTAAAATTAAGCCATTTCATAAATTTTTCCTTTTGCTCGTCAAACTTCAAAGCTCCGGCATATACGTAGTCATCCCTGTAAACGCCGGTGCCAATAATTTTAATATCGGCATTTGCCCCGCCATCCGGTTTTAAGGTTAAATGCACCTCGCTACTAAACCGATTATCTTCAATATTGCTTGCAGGTGTATTAACCAGTTTTCCCCCATTTTCTGTAATCAATAAGGCGTTGCGGTTTTCTGTAAAGGCTCCCAGCTTGCCAAATGGCTGCGTGCTGCTTGTGCACTCTAACCATGTGGTATCATTTTTAAACGGAATACATAAAATGGCATGATTAAATTCATTATAGGGAAATGAAAAATCAGCTGGTTTTTCATTGGTTCCGGCACGTATGATGGCGTAGTACGAATTAATGTTAACCGCTTTAAGTAACGCTTTCATGTAGTTGGAAAGCGCTTTGCAATCGCCATATTTCTTTTGGTCCACAAATGTGGCTGACAAAGGTTGATAGCCGCCAATACCCAATTGTATACCTACATAACGCATGCTTTTTTGCATATAGTTATATAAAAATTTAGCTTTTTCCTTATCTGTATTTAGGTCCTTTGTAAGGTTTTGTATAGCTGTCACCCTATTTGGCGGTAAATTTTCTTCAGGCGCATTAAGGGCTTCGATCCATTGGCCAAAACTTTTCCAGCTCGAAAAATCACCTGGATAGCCGAAACAATTAAAACTGTTTATGGCAAATGATATATTTGGAATAATAGTCCAAAGCAAAACATTGTCTTCTCTTTTTATTGCTTTCAGGTTTTTAACATCCCAAGTATAAACATCCTGGCCATCTTTATTTGTTTCTTTTTTAGGTTGTAAATTGGTGTGTTCGTTTTTATACCTGAAACCCATCAATGGGTTAACGGTTACCGAGTAATTTGCATTTTGTACAGATTGTTCAGGATAAGATTGAATTTGCCATTTGTCTAAACTTATAAAACTGTTTATCGTCTCTTCAAAGGATGTTTCAATTGTTATCGGGTAGCTGGCTATCGGATGCCTTAAAGCTAAAAATCGCTCATTGGTAACAATTGTTTCATCATCTGCCGCAGACCCGTCATACATATCACTTTTGTGATATTTTTTTATAACAGCGCCCGCTTCGTTATAAACCCGCATTTCAATACTGCTGTACTCATCATATTTTCTATTATACCCCATTTCCATAATGGCCTCGCGATCTGCCTTTTCATTAAGTATGGTAACAATTTTATGCCGCTTAACAATTACCTTATCAGGGCCTTTAATCAATATTTTATTTTCGGAATAGCGGATAACAGAATTGGTATTATCTTTTAACGAGTCGGGTATGGTAGATGCCTTATAAAATTCGGTTGGTATTTCCTGGCCAAATGCAATCTTGCCACAACAGACCATTAACAGGCTTAGTAAAAATAGTTTACGATACATAAAAATTAAGATTTTTTTAATACGATCTGTTCGTTAAGCATCTCATACATCTTTTTATAAAACTCATGAAAATCCGGGTAATTTTCGTAAAAGAAAAGCGCGGCTTTACGGCTTATCACATATCTGACTACTACAGCACCATCTTGTTCGCCCATAAAGCGTTTAAAAGTAATAGTTTTGTCAGGCATAGAAAGGCTAATGTTTTTCGGTAAAGCATCTATCTTATATCCGTCAGGTATTTTATAATTACCTGTAATTTGATAGTCATCCAAAAAGCCAAAAGATATATCAGTGGTACGGGTTTCGTTTAAAAAAGGGTTTTTGTGTAGCGAAGTAAATATGTTTGGATTAATATAGATATAATTGCCGTCTGATCCCGCAAGGTCAAAATTAAAATTGATCTTCTGAACCAACGGCTGATCTTCTTTGTCCATATTGTCTAAAATGAGCGATGATATTTGCAGATTGTTATCGTCGTCCCGCAAATAATCAATGTATTTTTTTTCGCCGTCAGTTTTATATTTGCTTATGGCATTTAGACGGTGATAGCTAAAGCTGCTTAATTGTGCTGTACCATTCATTTTTCCGTCAGGTTTAATTTCGGCGTTAACATATACAACTTGTCTTACAGGCTGTTTATTAGCGATAAAAAACAAGCTGGACCTTTCATCATCACGGTCGACATATAAACCATAAGAATCTAAAAGATCCTCAGGAATGGTATTGCAGTCTGCAAATTTATCTGTGGCATCTAATATGTAATACTTTGCACTATCAACCGGTATGTATGTTACTGTTTTGTTGAATTGATATTCGCTGGTATAGGCCGGGTTAACCTTTCCATGATTTCGCGTGCTCACTAGCATAGGGTATGCTTTAATCCCTGCTTTAGTGAGTAAATGATATACCATTAAATTGATCTCTGTTGAATTGCCTGTTTTTTTATCCCAGGCAAGTGAGGTGCCGTCATTGGTGTAACGCACATTTATATCATTCCACCTCATACTGTTTTTTACCTCATCAAAAATAACTGCAATCTTTTCCTCGTCAGTTTTTAAATTTTTTACCTTGGTCAAAATAACATCTTCGCCTGCTAGTTTCCTTTTAAATTGTTCTCCAAAATCCTCGTATTTCACTTCGTTTTTGCCAAGATCAGGCCAGGTGGAAGAAAAATTTAAAAACAGACCATCGACGCCTGATAGCTGATAAAACATTCTTTCGGCGTTATCTTTTAATGAACTCATATATGGCTCAACACGTAACGAAGGAATATTGATCATAGCTTTAGTGGCCTCATTGTTAATTACCAGGGGTAATTTTGTCATTTGCAATGTCCTATAATGCAATAGGTTAGGCATATCTGCACTAAACTGGCTATACCGGGTAGGTATTTCTGTTTGAAAATACCAGTCTGGAAAATTGCCGAGGTTTTTTGATGATAAGATGTACTTATATTCTACTACAGAACCCGGCTGTACATTTGGGAAAGCAAACACCACTTCAGAACTTATCTTATCTATTCTTTTTCTGTAAATAAGGCTTCTGTCTATTTTTGTAATTTCGATGTTGCCATTGTTAAGATTAATGGTTTCAGCCTGTACATTATTTATATTTTCAAGGAGATTGATGTCAAAATATGGAATGTGAATATTAGCAACGCCTTTACCTTTATCATTAAATATCTTAATGCGGACATGTCGTTCAAAACTTAAATTATATGAAGCGTCCATAGATACGTCGCCTTTATCAAAAAGGACCTCGGCATTTGCATCTTTTTCAAAATCGCAGCTTTTCATTTCAAGATCTTCTTTATTAATCTTGCCATAGGCTTGTGTAGTGGGGTAATTGGCTTTTGGGGGTTGTGCCCTTAAAAAAATCGGGCATAAAAAAAGTAGTACTACACTAAATAGTTTAATCATGACATCAAGGTTGGTGCCTCTAATATAACCTATTTACGGTAAAAATATAGCGACAATTGATTTTAATCTGGTTTTTGGACTAAGTAATTGCAATCGTCATTAAACTATTTATTAAATTAGCAATCATACCTTTTGTAACAACAACAGGCGTATGGCCAATCTTAAGCAAATCAAACACTTAACATCGCGTGCAGGCTTCGGCATGTGTTTCGATGAATTTAAGGCTGCCGAAAGCACTCCGGTTAAACAAGCTGTAAAAGATCTTTTTAAAGCATCGGCAGATTATGAGCCCCTTGCCATTGTAAATAACAATGCAGATTACAGCATGGTTGTAAAAGGCGACAAATCCACTCGCAAAATGTTTATGCAGGAGCAGCGCCGGGAAGAAAAGGAACTGAACCTGGGTTGGATAAAGCAGATGAGCACAACCGAAGCCCAGTTGCGCGAAAAGATGGCTTTGTTTTGGAACAATCATTTTGCCTGTCGCGCTAAACAGGGCGCTTACGCTCAACAGCTTGCAAATATCCAGCGCAGCAACGCCTTAGGGAATTTTAAAAATATGACGCTGGAGATCGGCAAGTCGCCGGCGATGCTGCAATTTTTAAATAACCAGCAAAATTTAAAAGGACATCCTAATGAGAACTTCGCCCGTGAACTGATGGAGCTTTTCACCATTGGCCGAGGCAACTATACCGAGCAGGATGTTAAAGAATCGGCACGGGCATTTACCGGCTGGGGATTTGACCGCAACGGCGAATTTAAATTTCGTCCTTTTGTGCATGATAACGGGCAGAAAACTTTCCTGGGCAAAACGGGTGATTTTAAGGGTGAAGATATTATTGATATCCTGTTTGAGAAAAAAGAAACAGCCCATTTCGTCAGCAATAAATTGTACAAATACCTGGTAAATGAAACACCTGATCCGGCGCATGTCAGCGCTATGGCGGATGTGTTCTACAATGCCAGCTACGAGATAAAACCTTTACTGGAGCATGTTTTTACCGCTGATTGGTTTTATGAGGATAAGAACATAGGCAACCTGGTAAAATCGCCAGTCGAATTGATTGTGGGGCTGAACAGGCAATTTAACATTAACTACCAGCGACCCGAAGTGCTGTTGCAATTTCAAAAAGTATTAGGGCAGGTATTGTTTTATCCGCCAAATGTTGCAGGCTGGCCCGGTGGCCGCAGCTGGATTGACAGCTCGTCATTAATGTATCGCATAAAAATACCATCGACGGTATTAAATGGCGGAGTTATTGATTTTACAGGCAAGGCCGATCCGGAAGATGAAGCATTTTTAGCAACCATGCATACGCAGCAGGAAAATGTAAATATGCGCGTACAGGCTCAACCCGACTGGAACAAGTTTTTAGGCGTCATACCAAAGGGTATGACTAAAACAAGCATAGCGCAGTTCATGTTAGAACCTAAGTTGAGCAACGCGTTAATGAGCAGTATTAATCAATCAACAGATACAAAGGCGATGGTTATTGAATTGGTGTCTTCGCCGGAGTATCAGTTGGCTTAGCCCCCTAATCCCCTAAAGGGGGAACGATGGTGGGTATATTTGGATATGAAATAATAAGAATTAAACTCCCCCTTTAGGGGGTTGGGGGGCATATGAATAATTCGAAACAGATAAAGCATTTATACGCAAGGGCCGGGTTCGGGATTCGGTTTGAGGATCTGCATGACCGTGAGAATTGGTCGATCAAAAAAAGCGTGCGAAAGCTTTTTAAAGCTTCTGAGAAAATTGAACCACTAAAAGCAGTTTCCGAAAATATAGATCTGAGGCCGCGCGATTATAAGACGATGACTGACGATGAAAAAAGGCAGTTAAATCAAGATCGGAACAAGCAGGAAAAGGCCTTGAACGACGCCTGGGTAAAACAACTAAGTAATACCGATGCCCAACTGCGCGAAAAGATGACCCTGTTTTGGCATAATCATTTCGCATGCAATATTGGCAATTCATACTATCAGCAGGAACTGAATAATATTGAACGGACCCATGCACTGGGTAATTTTAAAACCCTGTTGCTACAGGTCTCGCAAACACCTGCTATGCTGCAGTTTTTAAATAACCAGCAAAATCAGAAAGGGCATCCTAACGAAAACTTTGCCCGTGAGCTGATGGAGCTTTTTACGCTGGGCCGCGGCCATTACACCGAGCAGGATATTAAAGAGTCGGCACGGGCATTTACCGGCTGGGCCTATAATGGCAAAGACGGTACTTACAGCTTCAACCCACGTGCACATGACGACGGAATAAAAACATTTTTAAACAATACGGCTAATTTTTGCGGCGAGGATATCCTGAATATCATTACTGAAAACAAGCAAACGGCGGTGTTTATCTGCACCAAGCTCTACCGTTATTTTGTTAATGAAGTGCCTGATGAGATCCATGTAACACAAATGGCCGATGTTTTCTACAAAGAAAACTATGAGATAGCGCCACTATTAAAATTTGTGTTTTTGTCTGATTGGTTTTATGATGAAAAAAACATTGGCAACCTGGTCAAGTCGCCGGTTGAGTTTTTGGCAGGGTTGAACCGGCAGTTTTATATCAACTATCAAAACCCTGACGTGCTGATGCAGTTTCAGCGGACACTGGGGCAAGTATTATTCAGGCCACCTAATGTTGCAGGCTGGCCGGGTGGCCGATCATGGATAGATAGTTCTTCGCTGATGTACCGGATGAAAATACCATCTACCATATTAAATGCCGGACTGATAGATTTTACAGGAAAGGCAACGCCCGAGGATGAAGCTTACCTGGCATCGCAACGCAAACAACAGTTAAATGTAATAAAGCGGGTGCAGGCACAACCCGATTGGGATAAGTTTTTAAAAGACATCCCGAAGGATACAACGCATGAAGAAATTGCCCGGTTTATGCTTGAACCGGATCTGAATAAAACAGTAATTGACGAAATAAACAGGCCGGGTGATATTAAATCGGTAGTGATACAGATCGTATCAACGCCGGAGTATCAGTTATGCTGAAGCAATGAGTGATTGAGTGAGTTGTGAATGAGTGAATGGATAACAAGATTAATGAAAAACTGAGTAACTGGCGAGGAGTAAATCACTCATTCACTAATTCACTCAATCAATAATTAAAACGATGGAACGCAGAGATTTTTTAAAAAACACCGCATTAATATCAGGCGCATTTATGGTGCCTGCGTTTTTGAAACCGCTGGAAGCTATTGCAAAAGGCGATCTGACCGGGCATAAAAACCTGGTTATCATCCAGCTTTCGGGCGGTAATGATGGGTTAAATACCGTGATACCTTACGGTAACGACATTTATTATCAAAAGCGTAAAACCATAGCTATCAATAAGCCGGATGTTATTACACTTAACGATATGCAGGGACTAAATCCCAACCTGTCGGCGTTAAAAGAAATTTACGACCAGGGATGGATGAGTATAGTTAACTCGGTAGGTTACCCAAATCCGGACAGGTCGCATTTCCGGTCGATGGATATCTGGCAGACAGGCAGCGATTCAAACCAGTTTTTAAGCACCGGCTGGATTGGGCGTTACCTGGATTCAAATTGCCAAACGTGTAAGAATCCATACACTGCTATCGAAGTTGATGATACGCTATCATTGGCCATGAAAGGCACCAAGATGAAAGGCATTGCTGTGCAAGACCCTAACAAACTATTTCAAACTACCCGTGAGCCCTTCTTTAAAGACCTGGTACATGACCACGGTGATGCTAATTTGAACGAGGATAACCTGGGTTACCTTTATAAAACCATGATCGAAACTTATTCATCGGCAGATTATATTCAGAAAACGTCAAAAACCTATAACGTTACCGCGCAGTATCCCAATACCGCTTTAGGTAACCAGCTTAAAAATGTGTCTAAATTTATTAATTCGGGTTTGGATACGAGGGTGTATTATGTTTCGCTAAGCGGATTTGATACACACGTTGGCCAACAGAACCAGCAGGGGCGTCAGCTAAAAATTTATGGCGATGCCGTTGCCGCCTTTGTTAAGGACCTGAAAGGGACAGGCAAGCTGGACGATACACTGGTAATGACCTTCTCTGAATTTGGTCGCCGTGTTGAACAAAATGCCAGCAACGGTACCGACCACGGCACGGCCAACAACGTATTTATGTTTGGCGGGAAACTGAAGAAACAAGGCATATTTAATGACGCACCCGACCTGACTACGCTGGATAACGGCGATTTAAAATACCAGGTAGATTTCAGGGATATTTACGCCACCTTGCTTGATAAATGGCTTGACGTAAGCAACAGCCAGGTGTTAAGTAAGAATTTTGCGGGGTTGGATTTGATTACTGTATAAGCCCTCTCTAAACGGCAGAGCCTTCATGAACATCCTTAATAAAACAAATTAGATTGTGAATAATCTCCCCCTGTTGGGGAGACTTTAATTTAAGCATACGCTTTTTTAAGCCCTCCCTACCGGGGAGGGTTTGAGTGGGGCTTACAATCCCGTCGTCAACTTCTCTATGATCTCTTTCGCGGTCAGTTTCTCCTGTATGCCCGATGTCATATCCTTAAAAGTGAGCACACCGCTTTGCATTTCATCGCTACCGATAACTACCGTGTAAGGAATGTTTTTGTTATTGGCATAATCCAGTTGCTTTTTGATCTTGGCACCGGCGGGGTATAGCTCGGTATTGATATCGTTGTCGCGCAGTTGCTGTAATAACGGCAGGGCAAACAGCTCGCCGTCCTTATCAAAACAACAGATCAAAACCTGGGTGCTTTGGTTGGCGTCAGCCGGGAAAAGACCCAGCTCTTCCATTACGTCATAGATCCGGTCGGCACCAAAGGAGATACCTGCCCCGGTTAACCCTTTTAAGCCAAACATTCCGGTAAGGTCGTCATAACGGCCGCCGCCGCCAATACTGCCCATGGCAACCTCATTAGTCTTGACTTCGAAAATTGCGCCGGTATAATAGTTCAGCCCACGGGCAAGGGTAATGTCTAATTCTATAGTCGCGTTTTGTAAGTTAAAATGATTGATGTAGTTAAACACGCTTTCAATCTCTTCGCAGCCCTTTAACCCGGTTGCTGATCCGGCCAGGGCCGTGCGCAGGCTTTCCAGTTTGGTGGCGTTGCTGCCTTCCAGTAAAATAACAGGTTTTAACTGCTCGATATCCTCGGGTGTAAACCCTCTTTCAAGCAATTCTTTTATCACCCCGTCAAGGCCAATTTTGTCAAGCTTATCAATCGCTACGGTCAGATCAATGATATTATCACTTTTTCCTATAGTCTCTGCTATTCCGGATAGAATTTTTCTATTATTAATTTTTATGGTAAAATCCTTTAAACCCAGGTTGCTTAAAGCCTCGTCATAGATCAATATAAATTCAGCCTCGTTCAATAACGAATCAGAGCCAACCACATCTGCATCGCACTGAAAAAACTCGCGGTAGCGGCCTTTCTGCGGCCTGTCTGCGCGCCACACCGGCTGCACCTGGAAACGCTTGAACGGGAAGGTGATCTCGTTTTGATGTTGAACTACGTAGCGGGCGAAGGGGACAGTCAGGTCGTAGCGCAGGGCTTTCTCTGAAATATCCTGGGTGATGACTTGTGAATTATGGGTGGTAAGTTTTTGAGGATCTATCTTTGAAAGATAATCGCCGCTATTCAATATCTTAAACATCAACTTATCTCCCTCATCGCCATACTTGCCGGTTAGGGTTGACAGGTTCTCCATCGACGGTGTTTCTATTTGCAGATAGCCATATTTGCGAAAAACAGCTTTAATGGTATCAAAAATAAAATTGCGCTTTGCCATTTCGGCAGGCGAGAAGTCACGGGTACCTTTAGGTACAGATGGTTTTATAGCAGCCATGCGGCAAATGTACAAAAAAGAGAGGGATAGTATAAACTGCTACCCTTTCGGGGGATTAGCCCTAAAATTTATCTAGTACTTTATCATAGCGATGGGTTTGAAACCCATCGCTATGATATCGTTTCGCAAGATCGTTTACAAAACATTATTGATCAGCAACAGATTAACAATTTTTAAATTATGCCGCCCGGAAACAGGTCGTTTTTACCATGTTGTTAATTTTTTAATGACTATTTAAGAATACTATAAATATTTACATAATTATAGACATAAACTATAACATATATAGAATAGCAATATATTTTCATAGCTAAAACCCTTATATTTGTTCAAAAATTAAAAACACACATCATAATATGATTACAATAGGAGAAAGATTTCCGGCATTTTCAAAGACAGCCGTAGTTAGCTTAGAAAAAGGAAAAGAATTTGAAACAATAACTTCAGACTTTTTAGTTAATGATGATAACGTTTGGACAGTAATGTTTTGGTGGCCAAAAGATTTTACTTTTGTTTGTCCTACCGAGATTGCTGAATTCAACAAAAACTTTGGTGAATTCCGTGACCGCGAAACCCGCTTAATTGGCGCATCAACCGATTCTGAATTTGTACACGCTGCATGGAGAACACATCATGACGACTTGCGCGACCTTAAATTCCCGATGCTGGCTGATACCTCAAAATCACTGGCAGAAGAGTTGGGGATTTTAGAGCCTACCGAAAAAATTGCTTACCGTGCTACATTCATAATCGACCCTACCGGTATTGTACGCTGGGTATGTGTTAACGACCTAAGCGTTGGCCGTAACGTTAAAGAAGTTTTACGTGTACTGGATGGTTTACAAACCGATGAGCTTTGCCCATGTAACTGGGAAAAAGGCCAGGAAACGTTGACAGCATAACAACTTGAGGCTGTATCAAAAATAAAATCATAAGAGGCGGACCTCAATTAAATCTTAGATAATAAAAGCTCCGTGGTTCTCTGTGTTTTCTTTGCGGGCTTTGTGTTTAAAAATAAACCGCAGAGTGCACAAAGAAGACACGAAGATCACAGAGGCCAAATATTATTTTGAGTGTTTTTTAGATTTAAGACTTTTGATACAGCCTTTTATTAATTATAAGATCCTACATCTACCATGAGCGAAAGCACAGAAACAATAAACGAATTATTGCAAAGCATTGGCGTGGATACCGCCTACCGTACCGCCAGCCTTACCTTGCTTGAAAAAGGCGAGTCGCGTTATTTACGCGACCTGAAATTAAATTTTACCAGCACCCTAACTTCCGAGCATTTAAGTACCAAAGAATGCGCGTTGTTAGGTTTAAGCATCGCGGTTAATAACAACAATTTGCCGCTAAGTAACTTTTTCACCAACTACGCCGCAGACCAGGGCGCGACAAATGAAGATATAGCCGAAGCAGCGGCCTGTGCATCATTATTGGCATCAAATAATATCTTTTATCGCTTCAGGCATTTTACACAAAAAGAAAAATACAGCCAGATCCCGGCACGCATCCGGATGCAGATCATGATGAAACCGGTAACAGGCAAAGAGTTTTTTGAGTTAATGAGCCTGACCATCTCGGCTGTTAATGGCTGCGAAATGTGCGTTAACGCGCACGAGGACTCTTTAATTAAGCTGGGAACAACCGAAGAGCGGATCTTTGATGCTGTCAGAATAGCATCATTAATTACATCAACCGGAAAAATTCTATATTAATTGATTGTAATTTTCGATATTTATATCTAATTTTAATAACATGGGCCATTGCTTGTCTAAACAACTTTAGCAATGGCTTGTTATTGATTAAACAGTTATAAATTTGTGTCCCCCATGGCCGAAAAAAAGATAACGATCCTTTATGTGGATGACGAAGAAAACAATTTGTTTTCTTTCAAAGCAGCTTTCCGGATAAAATACCAGGTTTATACTGCTATTAGTGGTGATGAAGCCTTAAAAATGCTGGGCGAAAAGCCGGTACATATTATCATTACCGACCAGCGGATGCCTAACATGACAGGCGTAGAATTCCTGGAAAAAGTTATCGAGAAATATCCTGACCCAATGCGGGTACTCTTAACCGGCTATGCCGATATGGGTGCGGTTGTTGATGCGGTTAACAAAGGCAAGATCTTTCATTACCTTACCAAGCCATGGAACGAAGAAGAGCTTGATATGACTATTACCAGGGCATATGATGCTTACCTGGAAAAATTAAGACTTAAAGAAGAGAATGAGAAGCTGGAAACATCAAATGACCAGCTGGAGTTTTTATTAAGGCAGAAACTGCTTTCGTAAACGATAAAAAGATTAACTGCCGATCTCTATTCTTTACTCACTTTTTTCAACAAAGTTTTCAGCCCATCGGCAGTTACCGGCTTGGTTACACGGGCTCTGAATGATTTATAAGATTTGATCAAATTAATGTCTGATGCCTCTACAGAAGAAGTAAGCGCCACTATGTAGTATTTTTTCCGGATCTTAGGGTCAAGTTTTTCAAATTCTTCAACAAACTGAAAACCATTCATTAACGGCATATAAATATCCAGAAAAATAAGGATGATCTTAATCCCTTGATCATTGGTATCGTCCGTGATATATTCAAGGGCCTGGGCGGCGCTCAAAAAACTTTCAATATGGAAATCGCTATTTGCATTAGTGATCACTTTACGGGCAATAAAGTGATCCAATTCAGTATCATCAATAATTATGAATGATAAATCTTTCATGCAAATTTTATTTGGTTGGGACAGTAACCTTAAATGTAGTGCCTTTATTTAAAACAGAATTAACCTCAATCTGGCCATTTAGTTTCAATAAGGCACTTTTTACGTTATATAAGCCAAATCCTGAACCCGACTCTTGCGAACTGGCCCTGTAAAACAAATTAAATATCTCACCAAGATGGTTCCCTAATATCCCAATTCCGGTATCGCTTACTATTATAGTAGCAACCCCCTTATGTACATCAATATTTAACTCAACCAATTTGGCGTCATTATTTTTGCTTTGATATTTAAAAGCATTTGATAATAAGTTATTCAATATTAGTTTTAGCGGTATGGTATCACTTCTAAAAGGTTCGCGCTGGTTTATGTTTACCTTAAAGCTGATATTGGATGTATTGGAGAAAACCTTATAAATATCTTTAAATTCATCCGCCATCTTTCTAAAGTCGATCTCGCAAATTTGCAGTTCGCCGCGTTGCAGGCTGTAATAGTCATGCATGCTCAGAATGTAGGTATCCAGCTTTTTTAACGATTTCTCCATTAAAAAAAGCATTTCCTTCATTTCGGCAATATCATACATTTCGCGGGCCACATTTATTGCCCCTAAGATGCCAGACAAAGGCCCACGGATATCATGGCTTACACTATAGGCAAATTTATCAAGCTCGCTATAGGCCTTTTGCAGTTCTTCATTTTTAATGGCCAGCATAGAGTTAGCCTGATAAAACTTATTTGCTTCCTCAATGGCCGAGATCAATTCGGCCTCTACCCATGGTTTCTTAACAAACCTGAAAATGTTACCCCTGTTTATCGAATCAATTACCGCTTCAATATCTGTATAAGCAGTGATCAAGATCCGCATGGGTAGCGGATGCGTGCTGCGGATCCCCTCAAAAAACTCAACCCCGGTTTTAACCGGCATACGCTGATCGCAGAATATCACCCTGATATCGGGATGTTTTTCCAGATGCTCCATGGCGCCCGGAATGTTTACTGCAGTGAATACCTGGTAATCAAGTCTTAAAGTTGCTTTAAAACCGGTAAGATTATCCATCTCATCATCTAAATACAGTATCTTAATTTTCTCAGCCATTATTGTGAGTTTTAAGTGCAGTTAGGTTTAATTGGTTACGTCTGTAAAAGACAACATGTATACGCAAGTTAGACAAGTTTTGTGTTGTAAATAATAGGTATTTTCAAAATAAACTCAGTACCCTTACCCACCTCAGAATTTACTGTTATTTGCCCGTTGTGTTTCTTAATGGTGTTGTAAGCTATACTCATGCCCAAACCTGTTCCTTCACCAACTTCCTTAGTGGTAAAAAAAGGTTCAAATATTTTTTTCATAGTTGGCTCACTCATACCCGTTCCATTATCAGCTATGGTAATAATTACATTTTCCTCGTCATTTCCAGTCTTAATTATTATTTCACCGCCTTCCTTTTCGCCAAATCGTTTTTCAACAGCATATATGGCGTTTGACATAATATTCAGGAACACCTGGTTAAGTTTACCGGCATAACATTCAATAAGCGGCAAGTCATTGTATTCCTTAATTATTTTTATCCTATTATTTAAAAGGTTATTGGCTATAACCAGTGTTGAGTCAAGCCCCTCGTTCATATTTGCTCTTTTCAGATCATCTTCATCAAGGCGTGAAAATATTTTAAGGCCCTTAACAATTTCGGCAGTGCGCGACGCACCTTCATAAATGCCTTTTATTAAATGCTTTATCTCCATCACCAAATAGTCAAAGTCCATTTCTTCCTTGTACTCCTCTATTTGTTTTTTCTTTTCGGCTACAGATGCGTCAGACTGGCTTACACGTTCGATAGTTGCCATTACATCCAGGATCATTTCGACATCGCGCTTAAGTGGGTTTATGTTTGAGGTTACAAAATTGATAGGGTTATTGATCTCATGTGCTATACCCGCAGTTAACTGACCCAGGGAGGCCATTTTTTCTGACTCGACCAATTGCGATTGGGTTTGTTTCAGATCTTCAAGTGATTCATTCAACTCGTATGTACGCTCTTCAACCTTCGATTCCAATATCACGTTCTGCTCACGTACGATGCGCTCATTTTCCTGCAAGGTGCGCAGCACTTCTGCCTGCGAGGCTTCTTTTTCTCCTTTTAAAATATTGATCTTATTGGCAAGCGCAAAAGACAGGAATACGGCTTCTAAGGCAGAACCGATCTCGACTGAGTGAACCGTGAAAAGGTTATATGGAACGATATTAAAATCTTTAAATACAAAGATCAAAATACTGGTAAAGAATATGGACCAGCTTATTAAAAAGAATTTAGCTGATGCCTGTTTTTTACGATAAGCGGCCGTTGCTATTACCATAAGCAATATCGAAACTATAGCGGCTGTAGGATTCACCACCTGGAATGCGATAACCCCGTTGCCAGACAATAACAGTATCAACGAAATAATATACAGACCTACAGTTACATTAAGCGCGATATTTAGCTTGGGGACTATAGTCTTTGTATGCAAAAATGTTTTGGCAAACATAATAGTTGCCAGGCCTGACATGGCCCCGCAAAAAATGACCATATTTTTGGATAACCAAACATTGTCCGTCCACAAAAAGCGGTGCGAATAACCCAATAAGGTCATTTGGGTTAGCGTTACCCAAAAAATATAATGGCAGTATACTATGTAATCCCTGTCTTTTGTGGTAAAGTAAATAAACAAGTTATACAACAGCATTACCATCATAATGCCAAGGTATATGCCACTGCGTGTATCGGTGATGCTGATTTCGGGCACTATTGTTTGTGCGGTTTTTAAACTTAACGGGGCAAGGATCTGCTGCGTGCTTTTAAGTCGTACGTAACAGTCAACAGCTTCGCCTTTTTTAAGCGAAATATTAAAAAGGTAAAATTGATGGCTGTAAGGTTTGTTTTTTAAGGGCAGGTTATTTGAACTTTTTATGCTGTCAACCTGTGTACCTCTAACTATGTACAGGTCTGCCTCGTCAATTATAGGGTTAGATATGTCTAATATCACCTTATCCAGCTCGGTATCATTAAGCAACCTAAATTTTACCCAGTTATTATTCGGACTGATACCCAAATTTGGAACGGCCAGGCTATTTGGCTTGAACAATGAGGCCGACCGGCTTATTTTGCTGAAATTTAATTTATTGGTCGCGTCCTGGTATAAATAAACATCTTTACCAAAATAGCTCTGCTTTAGCGCGTTTTTAACACTTACAACATTCTGCGCATGTACAAGGTTACTTATTATTAAAAATAAGATAGCTAAAGCCGATGTCTTTAAGTATTGCATTGTGTTTTTTTATAAGGTTAGGATTAATGACGAGTGTAAATGTACTTACATTTTAAAGATTTCGTCAAGATCAACATAATAACGCCCCGACTGCTGGTGTTCTCCTAATAATATTTTGCGTGCAATATCCGTAGTAATAGCGCCACCAAGCACTACTGACGACGCTAATTGCGGCCATGTATTGATTGTTTTACCTATTTCGGCCATTGATAGTTTCATCCTTTCTGATAATGAATCAAAGGAAAGGATGGACATCAGTATGCCACGGCGGTTTTCGTCTGTTACTGTTATGCCATTGTTTTCTATAAACGCGTCAAGGTAACCATGCATTATACCTCTGTCTTTTTCAAGATCAAACCGTTCCACGTCCAGCATACCGCGGTCATTGGTATCCATTACCACTGGTATTTGCAACTCTTTGGCTTTAAAACGGCTGTCTAATTTAATGTCGATACCATCACAAACTTCAATAAACAGGTCAAGGTTACCGTCACCTGTAAAAAACTCGTCCATGTTTTGCTGGTGCAAGCCATCGCTAAATATTTTTACTTTAATAAACGGATCTATTTCAACTATCTCTCTGGCAGCAATCACTGTTTTATTTAAACCCAGGTTGTGTGATCCGGTGCGGATCCGGTTTAAGTTGCTTAGTTCGGCGGTATCAAAATCTGCCAGGCGCAGCTCGCCGCAAATGCGTTCCATAGCCATAGTTAAGGCAATAGATTGCCCTACAGATAAGCCAACAATACCAATTGTTTTACTTTTTAATAATAGCTGCTCTTTCCTGGTTATTTTGTTATGGTTACGATTGGTGCGCACCTCGACAAATTCATCCTCGTCGAGCAAGTGTACCAAACGTTTGGCCCACGGGTAATAAACCCATACGCCATATTCATTTATGTCCTTACCGGCAAGGTGATTGGTTATCAGTTCAGGATATTCTTCGTCTTTAATTTTTACGGATGGGCGCTCGCTTTTAACAAGTTCCTGTAGTTGTCCGTATATTTCATCCTGGACAAATATTACATCGCCGTTTTGTATTAACTTATCGATGGTTTGTTTATCCGACGGATTATTCATTCGCAAAATAATTGGCACATAAGCTTGATTTAACTGCGTTGAGCTTTCCAATAAACTTGCAATATTCCTCATTTGTTTAAAAAATTAGTAACGGCCTATACGCAAAAGCGTGTAGAATAGTTAGGTTTTTAGATCAGTAATTAAAGAAAATCCCACTCTTTGTTCCGGATATTGGGGTTTTGCATATTTCTTTCAGCGTTCGTGATGGTTGCCTGCAAATCCCACTTATCAAGGTTGGGTATCTGGGTTTCGTAATGTATGGTTATTTTCTTCCCTCGTAATTCTTCAACGCGTACAGTGTTTAAATTATTTCGGATCTTCATGATGGCAACCTTGTCTTCCTCATGCGCTTTACTTAATGGCGGCACATCCCTAAGCAGCATGGTTGTAGCGATAAGGTCAAGTTTGGGATAATAAAATGTACCATCGTTACCTATACTGGCTTCGAGTTGCATGCCTACAGCCTCTACCGGCTTTACCGTATAAGGAGCGCATAGCGCAAAAAGCGATTGTAAACCTATCTGATGAGAAATAGCCACCGCTGCGCGGATCAAAAAAATACTACCTACGCCGTAGCCGGCAATTTCCCGCGAGTTCCATAAGCCACATAGCTCGCCTGTGCCATGTTGTGCATATTTCCATACCAGCTCAAATACTGATCTATCCATAGCGTAAGTTGCTGTTTCAAGCGGCAGCAATTCTGTACCGCCGGATACATGAACACGCGCCCCGCCAAAAACTCGCTTTCCGTCTAACGATTCTACAACAATTACAAACGCTGCAGGATTATTAACCCACTCGTTTTTGCTGTAGGATACTTTAGTAACCCCAATATTTGTTAGTACGTGCGTATGGCCTTCAATAAAAAGCGCACAGGTTTGGGGCTCATCAATTGCTCTGAACGCCCTAAGTCTTACTTCCGGGTTTTCTTTATTTATAAGGCCATCCATTAGTTGTTGTTAAAAAGGCAAATCAATAGTATAAATTTCAAAGGGTGAGCCTTAAATTGGTAATTAATCAATAGTGTTCTTTATACAATATACTCAAGATCAAGCCGATCAGAAAAGCTGACCCTAAAGCATATAGCTTGTAGGTTTAATCACGGAAAATTAACAATTAATTTCAAAAAAATCAGCCAAAAAAATCATTAGACAGACTTTGCCGGTTTAACTAAAACACTTGTTTTTAGTATTTTGCTGATTATTATTGATTTAAGTATTAATTAATAGATTGTGATTGTTGATGGTTTACATAAAGTTAATAATATATTTTTGATATACTGCTATACAGATACGTATAAATTGGCGTTATTGCCTATAATTGAATCATAATACGACCCTAAAACATACGAATGAAAAAATGTTACCTGATTTACCTTCCTGCATTGTTTTTCATATTCTTTGCAGCCTCCTGTAAAAAAGATCCTAAAGTCAGCCCGACGGTTTCACAACCGGTTAATTATGCAAAACTGGGATTATATGAACAGGCTACCGGAAACAACAGGCGCATATTTATAGCGGCCTCTAAACTGGGCGATATAACTACGGTAAATTACGGGTTGGTTTTTGATACCGGTTCTACCGGCCTCACCATTGACGCTAACGGCATTATCCCGGCATCTATGATCACATCAACTGGGTTCCAGATAACCGGCGACTCTGTTAATGTTAACGGCATCACTATAACGTCGCAAACCGCTACCATAACTTATGGCGGAGTTGACGGCTCTATAAAAGAATATGGTAACCTGGCATACGCAACGGTAACTATCGGCGATGGCAACGGCAGTATCACCACACCACGGATCCCTATATTTTTATATTATAAAGTAGTTAATGTAACTACAGGTAAGCAGCTTGCGGCACATTCGGCTGATATTTTTGGAGTGGGGCCGGGTGTTAGCGCAACCATAAGATCTATTGCAAGTCCGTTAAGCTATTTTAAACTTCCGGATAACATTACTAACGGATTTAGGTTAGCTATGCTAAACACAGCAAATTTTAGCGCAACCGCTACGTATACCGCGGGCTTATTGTATATCGGGTTAGCACAGGACGATTTGAGCGGGTCTAATTTTATTATGCATCCACTTACATACAATGCTATAGTTGGCTATTTGCCAACCATAGCGTCAACTATAACTTATAATGGGCAAAGTGTACCCGGCACCATATTGTTTGATACCGGCACTCCCGCTACTATTATTATTGAAAACAGTGCAGCTACTACCAATTCTGCAGCGCTACCGGACAATACGGTGGTGTCTATTACTACGGAGCAAGGATTTAACTATCAGTATACTACCAGCAGCAACTTTAATTTAACCGAGGTCCAGAACCCGTCGTACTCAAATGACCGGAGGACAATTTTCAGCATCGACTTTTTCCTGAGTAATGAATATCTGCTTGATTATACCAATCACCGCATCGGCCTGAAAAATAATTAAGGTACATTAGCTTTAATGCCTGGAATCGCATAAGCACCCGCATGGAACCTAAAAAGGTGGAAGCGTAAGTCGTTTATTTTTGTGGAATAATCTTAAAAGTCTCCCCTACCGGGGGAGATTTAGAGGAGGCTTACCGCAATGACATACTATTATGCTATTTTTAAGCCACATTAAGGCTTATGCGTAAAATCAGTTTATTCTTATTATTTATAACTTCATGCGCATACAGCCAGGTTAAATATAAAAACATCCCCTTCCCTGCCGGGATAAGCAGTGTAAATGAAGAGTTTTCCGGCATGGCGTTGTGGAATAACCGGGTTTATCTTGAGCCGCAATACGGCGACCATAAAGAAACCAAACTTGATGGCGATTTTAATATTTATAGTATAGCCGCCGACAGTATTAACCGGGTAATAACCGGTAAAGACACGGCCTTATCTACCTATAAAACATTAAAGGTTTTAAACCTGGATAAATTACCTGACTCTGTAAATAAATATTACGAGGGATTCGAGGCAATCACTTTTACAAAAAACCAGGTCTACCTTTCTATAGAAACTAACGACAAGTATGACTATTGTTTCGTTTTAAAAGGATCGGTCGATACGGTAAACAACCAGATCCGCATTGATCCTTACAATTTCGCAACGTTGAAAAGGCCGCTTTACATTACAAACGCCGGTTTTGAAAGTGTTACCTATCTACCCAAAGAAAATAAGTTATTGGCGATGTATGAGTTTAATGCCGCGGATAAAAGCAATACAGGCTTTTTAATCGACACCGCATTTAAAGATCCGCCTCAAAAAATAAAAACACCCTTTCTTTATTTCAGAATAACCGATATCACTGCTACTAAGAATGACGAGCTATACGGTGTAAACTATTATTACAATGGTGATTATAATTCGTACCTGGATAATGGCATTGTAAGCAAGCCCGAAACAGCAATTAAACAAACTATCCCCACTTTGCGCGACAGCCTGGACAAAACCCCGGATTATTTAAAGCATCATACCTTTGCCAGGATTGTTATGCGCCGTAATTACAAAGATCTGCAATGGAAACAATTGATAACTTTTGATGGCTATAGAAATAATTGGGAAGGTCTGACACTTTTTGATAAAGGGGCGTTGATTGTAACCGATGCTAATCGCAGTTCAAAACAGGTATCTGTTTTGGCTTATATTGAATTTTAACGCTATTATTTTTGACGAAATTTAAGCAAACGAAAACATTTGCTTTTTGTTATAGTTATACATAGCTTCACTGCAACACTTTTACCGCCAATGACTAACACCAAAAGGAAGATCATCATTTTTGATGATGATGAAGATATTCTATCTATCTGTAATTATATATTGGAAGAAAAAGGCTGGGAGGTGCATACCTTTACAGATTGCAATACAATAACAGAGCGCGTTTCGGGCATAATGCCTGATGTGATATTGATGGATAACTGGATCCCGGATGCGGGTGGCATTATTGCTACGCAAACACTTAAAAAGACAGATAATTTAAAAAACATCCCGGTTATATATTTTTCGGCTAACAGCGATATTCAGTTGCTGGCCAGCCATGCAGGCGCTGAAACATATCTGGCCAAACCCTTTGACCTTGACGAACTGGAACGAGTTATAAGCACAGTTTCATGACGCCTTGCTTTATATAAAATAGAAAACCCTGCACTTAACAGCGCAGGGTTTCTTTTATATGTAAATTTAGTGATTCGAATAATTATTGCGGACCGCCGCCATTTCCGCCGCCGCCGCCATTTCCACCGCCGCCATTTCCGCCACCACCGTTGCCTCTGCCACCACCATTTCCACCTCTTCCGCCACGCTGACCGCCACCGCCATTTCTATAATCGCCATCCGGTGATGCCGGCGGACGGCCCGCGAATTTTTGCAGGCGCAACGCAAAGGTCAACATAAAGAAACGGCCAAGCCTGTTGGTATTAGTTTGTACAGTGTTGCTGCCCGTAGTTACTGTTGAAAAACCTGTGTTTTGGTTAAATATATCATTCACCGCAAACCGTATGGTAGCCTGGTTGTCTTTCAGGAACCTGCGTTCTAAGTAAGCGCTTAGCAGGTTAGGGTTTGTTACCGGGATATCATAACCGTAATTATACTGTTTACTGTAATCATAGCTAAACGTCCAGTTGCCAAAGTAGTTTTTGCCGGTTAGCCCTAATGTTAATCCTCTTATGTTGGTGTTTTGATTAAATGCCTGGTCTGATAATGAGTTATTGGTTTTGGCTACCGTATAATTAACACTTGCCTGGGCATCAATCACGTTGGCTATGTCTACCCTAAAGCGTGCGTTGGGGCTAAGATTAAGTGTTTTTGCAATATTTTTAAGCATTGGGCTATATACATTATTGCTGTCGACACTTGTTGCAAAAGCAGGGGCCACTGTATAGTTACCTGAAATACCTAAACCGGCAGTGTATTTACGCTCTTGCCATGGTTTTGAAAAAAACAGCTGTAATCCTGAATTAGAATAGCCGTTAGTATTTAAGTACCTGGTAAGGATAGTATTCTGGTAACGTATAAGATTAGGGTCTGCTCCAGGAGCCTGCAATGCTGCTTTGCTAAAATTAACGAAAGTTACCTGGTTGGATGCAACGTAATTACCTATTGACTGGTAAGACAAATTAGCAAAGAATATATTTCCTGATGCCAAACCAAATGCACGATAACGTGCAGATATGTTATTGGTAAACTGCTGTTTCAGATTAGGGTTACCTTCTGTTAAATACAACTGGTTAGAAAAATCTGTTACCGGTTGTAACTGCACAAATGTTGGCTGTGTGCTTGATCCGTTATAGTTAAGGTTGAAAGACTCGTTACGTGAAAAATTATAGTTATAATTTGCAGCCGGAATAACGTTAAACCCGGTAGAGTGGGTATGCAACCCGGTGGTGATGGATTGGCCGTCTAACACAGATGGCTGTACACCAATGCCTAATGTATAATTATATTTAGGCGCTATAACCCGGTAGCTTAAACCAACCTTGTTAGTGGTAAAAGTAAAGTTGTAATTGTTGCTTAATAACGCGAAGTTATTGACGGCATTAGTTGCTACCGTATCTGTTTCTTTATCATTTGAAGTATAAGAATGATTAAACGCGTAGTTAAACTCCAGGTAAGTTATTTTACCGATAGGATGCAGGTAAGAAACATTGCCGCCTACTGTAGTAGTGCGGTTATCGGTATTGATTTGCTGGTTAGCCGGCACATTTGATGCACCGTCAGTGTTTACCGGGTTGTCATATGAAGTAGTTTGCGCTGTAGTTAGATTTAAGTTGATACTTAAATTACGGCGCTGCGGAAACCTGTGGTTATATAACGCGTTAAGGCCAAAGGTTGGCGATTGCGAATTGTTAAAATCAACGGTGGTATATTTTTTTGTTTCAACGCCGCTGGTGGTTAAAAGCTCATTATCTACCGATGATGAGTTGGTACTGGCATAACTAAACGTTGGCGTTACTTTTAAATAATTTATAGTATCCGGCTTATACTCTAAATTGAAAGTAAACCTATGATTGATAGGATTGTCTGTTGAGATTTTATTAGACGTGGTGATCTTGTTTGAACCGCTGTTACTCGTTGTACTTGTGGTGGTTGTACCGGTTGAATTATCAGAGAAGCTGTAGCTGCCATATACGGATATATCTTTACCCCATTGGTCGCGGTAGTTGGTACCAATGGCCCTGGCGTTAGTGATACCGTCTTTATTACTTACTAAACTGCTGTTACCCTGGCCACCGCCGCCACCTCTTTGACGGCCGCCCGGCGCCCCGCCATTGTTACCAAAATTAAATGTGTTGGTATTTATGTTGTTTATATTGCCTAACACCGTTATTTGTCTGTCGCCTTTAAAATTAAAGAAATTGACAGTCCCCAAATAGCGGTTGGCGTCATCAACACCGGGCTGTGAAGGCAGCAGATCGCGGCCATCGCCCGCGGTTGCCTGTAACGAGTAGCCGTAGTTTTTGTCGGCCCTGATGGTAAAGTTTAATATTTTATTAGGCTCGCCGGTTTTAATACCGGTTAAATTGGCCTGATCGCCATAATCGTCAATTACCTGTACGCTTTCTAAGATATCAGCGGGTAGATTTTTGGTGGCCGCCTGCACATCACCGCCCATATAGTCTTTGCCATTAATACGCACCTTAGTAACATTTTTCCCCTGCGACGTAACGTTACCGTTGGCATCAACATCAAGGCCCGGTATCTTCTTTAAAACATCCTCTACAGGAGCATTGGCGCGCACCGGGTAAGCGGCAATTTTATAGTCAACAGTATCTTCTTTAAATTTCACCGGGTTAATACCAACAATTACAACTTCCTTTAATTGCTTGCTTTCGCTTTTTAAAACAATGGGTGGGATAACCAATGCACCGTTGTCAGCAGGATTAAAACTAAAGTGCTTGATAACTGCCTGGTAACCAAAAGATGAAATATAAAGCGTTATTTTAGAGCCTTTTATATTTGAGAAACTAAATTTACCGTCAATGTCTGTTGTTACCAGCGTGCTGTCACCAAGATCTGTTTTTAATTTAATTGCACTGCCGGGAAGCGTTTGTTTTGTCGAGTCGATAAGCGAGCCGGTTACATCACGACCCGTTTGCGCATAGCTACTTATGCAGAAAAAAATAAGGATTAAAGGGGTAAAAAGATATTTCATAAGTTTAAATAATACGCGGTTTTATCAATAATAAAAGGGGTAAAGAGCAATTTATACAAATGTTCAATTTATATTACGTTTAATAATTATCCTTAATAGCATTGTTACATATTTGGTTTGACAATACCACGATTGTTACATTATAGTGCTATAAATCAACTCCATTGCCAAAAAATGCAATTTTTTTCCTTTGAAGGCTTAGTTGGCGCTTTCAAAATCCTCGATCGGTAGGAAATATAGGTTTTAAATTTCGTTTAGTAGGTACGCAACTTATCTGTAGTACCTGCGGGCACGCCAAATCTTGTTTATAATTTGGGCTGTCAACTTTTGCATTTACAATGCGGCTTATCAGTTAAATATCAACTTGACGCGCGTTCTATCGTTCCTTTTTATCTGCTTGGTGATAATGAGCAACAAAACATAAAACAATGCCGAAACAGGTATTACCGACCAATTATCGCCCAGCAAAGCTTTTGTTCCAAAACCACTGCCCAACGCGCATACGGTGCAAATAATAAGCGGCTGCCAGGTCTTTTTTAATTCGGGCAGGGTATTTTTGTTCAGGTAAAACAGGATCTGCGCTATACAGGCCAGCAGAAAAGCCACGGCGGCGCCTTCATTCTTGTAAATGGGGATCAGAATAATATCGCCCGCAACATTTACCGCAAGTGTGACCATAAATGCGTGTAAGATCATTTTCAGACGGCCCTGTGCAAAGAATATTGTCCACAAAAAATTTTCCATATACAACAGCGGCAGGCATAGCGAGAGTATAAAAATGGTATTGACATTAACAGCACCGTATTTACCATGGGTAAACCAGTCGATAATAGGCGCCCAGTAAATGTTGAGCAGCAATACTGTTAGCGCGGCAACAGCGACCTCAATCCTGATCAAAAAATTTAATCCGTCGGTATTGATTTCGCCATGCTTAAACATTTTGGTGAACCGGGGGATAAGCAATGGCGCAATGGCCAGTAAGGGCAGCATAGCTATTTCAAAAAGTTTATAGGCAAAGCTATATTCGGCCAGTTTAATGGCTGATAACATAAAACCAATAAAAATCCAGTCGAACCGGGCCAGGGATGAGGTGATGAGCACAACTCCCATTTGCGGCAAAGCTTCACGTATTAGTTTCAGGTATTTAGCCTTGTCCCATTTTATAGTTATGGGGATTTGTGCAGACCGTTTAAATAAAGCCAATCCGATTGTAAATTCTAAAACATCGCCGGCAATAAAAATGGAAATGATGATTGGCAGGTCAAGTTTATGCAATAATAAAAACAGCACAAGGCAAAAACTGCGAACTATATTAGATATGACCGAGAGCCACGCTAATAACTTGAACATTTCCAACCCGTTTGCTGCCTGCTTATAGGGGGTCGAAAAATAGATCATCAGTTTGCCCATACCAATGAGCAGGAGGATATGATACACCGCGGACACATTTGGGAACAACAAAAAGCCGATCAGCAATAGCCCGTAAAACCACAGACCGGTAATGGTTGTGTGGATGATATAAAGTGAGAGTGCCGATTGTTTATCCTCATCAGCTGCAATTTTTTTGACGATCAACTGATCCATCCCACAAGACAGGATGTTGAATGCTGACAATAAAATAGCCAGGGCGAGATTAAGCTGGCCAAAAGCATCTTTGCTTAACCCGGTGGATAGTACATAAAAAATAACTAAACCCAAAAGCTGGTTAACTACAAGCTGCAGGGCATTGGCTGAAAGGTTTTTAAAATGAACTTTGCTCATCAGCCTGTTAAATAGTTAATATTCAACAGCTAAATTAGGTTTTATGTATTGCTTTTTCTTGTTGCTTTTTTCTAAACGGCTTAAGTAGTGATATTTTAGCCATTTGTTTTTATAAGTGATCTTAGCTATGGTTAGTCCCTCTTTACCATCTAAAAAACCGCCAAATACCAGGTAGCTTTTAACAAAACTAAATATAGGTGAGATATACAGGTTAACCACACTTGCTTTTTTACCAGCCGTTAAATATTTTTCGGCACTCAGGCGGGCATAATAAAGAGCCTTGCTGTTGCACTCCTTTCTGTCTTTAACCGAATAATGATGGATAGCGCCATCCAATCGCTGCATATTTGTCTGGTCGGGCAGCACCAAAGTTTCATGTACGTTTGCCTGCGACCATTTTACCCTTGTACGATTAAACAAACGGATGTGGTGATCGCGGCCCCAACTACCGTAGCGGATCAGTTTTTTACCGAAGTACGAATTAAATTTGATATCATAAACCATAGCCGGATCATCCAGCTTCAGGCTATGCAATGACAGGGCCAGTTCAAGGTCGGCAATTTCGTCGGCATCAAGACTCAGGATCCAGTCGTACTTAGCCAGCTCAATGCCTTTATTTTTATTGCTGCCGTAACCGTCCCATA
>JAQBOP010000090.1 GCA_028287975.1 Mucilaginibacter sp.
AAAGATCGCGGTGGAGCCGTCATATAACCAGGTAAGCAAAACGCACCAGTTTTTGTTGGGCGATAATTACCGCAAGCTATGGGCAACACCGGTAACAATAAGGATCTTCCATCTGGCGAAAGAAAAAGGCGGGCTTAAGATCTTGCAGCCGGGCGGCGGCATGCAAACCAAATCACTCCGCCTGCAGGATTCGACCGGACAAGAATGGGTGCTGCGTACTATTCAAAAGTATCCCGCTAAAGTATTGCCCAAAAATCTCCGCGAAACTATTGCCAAGGATATTGTACAGGACCAGATCTCGGCCGAGCATCCGTTCGGCGCATTGACTGTGCCAACCCTTGCCGGCGCGTTAGGTGTGCCACATGCTAATCCTGAAGTAGTTTATGTGCCGGATGATCCCGCTTTAGGCAGCTACCGTAAAGACTATGCCAACCAGGTTTTTTTATTTGAAGAACGCGAACCGCTTGACGCCAGTAAAACAGATAACACAGACAAGGCCCAGGATAAATTACAGGACGATAATGATAACCGCGTAGATCAAAAACTGGTGTTAAGAGCACGGCTACTGGATATGTTGTTGGGTGATTGGGACAGGCATGAAGACCAATGGCGCTGGGAACGTGAAAAGAATGATACCGGCATTGTTTACAAGCCCGTACCGCGCGATAGGGACCAGGTTTACTATTACTCAAAGGGCGTTTTCCCGTGGGTAGTTTCAAGGTATTTGCTGATGGCAAAGTTCCAGGATTTTCATGATCGCATCCGCTCTATTAATCGCTGGAACCTGAATGCCCGCAATTTTGACCGCTATTTTTTAAACGGCCTGAGCCAGCATGATTGGGAAGAGCAGATAGCTTACGTACAAAGTAAACTGACCGACGATATTATTAACAAGGCACTGCGAAAAATGCCCGATGTTATTTACAACTTAAGCGGCAAAACCATAGCTCAAAAACTGTCGGCACGACGCGGCGTGTTAAAAGAGCAGGCGTTAAAATATTATCGTTTCCTATCGCAAACTGTAACGGTTAGTACCTCAGAAAAACGCGAGCATTTTGATATTGCCAACTTACCGGGCGGACAGGTCAGCGTTAAGATAAACAAAACAAAAAAAGACGGCACGCTTGAACAGGTAATGTACCAGCGTGTTTTTGATCCTAAAGTTACCGGCGAGATCCGGCTTTACAGCATGGGCGGCCCGGATGTGTTTGCCGTGCATGGCAATACTCACTCGCCTATAACGGTACGGATGATAGGTGGCGATACCAAAGATAAGTTTGAGATAGACAGCAACATTACCAGCCGTGGCAACCGTTACATTTATGATATCCCAAAGCAAAAAAACAAATTGCCTGCCGGGCAAGCTAAGGTTAATATTACCGCGGATACTTCGCTAACCAACTTCCACCGTTTAGGTTATAAATATAGTTTTATTGAGCCGCTGCTTTTAGCCAGTTATAATAAGGATTACGGCTTCCAGTTGATAGGTAATGTTGTTTACGAGAAACAAGGTTTTGGTAAGGACCCTTATGCCTTTAAGCAAAACCTGGTGGTGAGCTACGGGTTTGGGGTGAGCTCGTTATTGCTGCATTACACCGGCGATTTTAAAAAGACAGTAGGCAATAATGATCTTGTTGTTAACGTACTAAGCAAAGGTCCTAATTATACCAGCAATTTCTTCGGGATAGGCAACAATACTACTTTTGTTAACGAGGGTACAAAAAAGATCCATTATTACCGCAACGTTTATGGTTACATGAACCCTGATGTAAGGCTTAAACATACTTATGATCAATGGACGGTTACAGCCGGCGTCGCCGCACAATATTATACCGGGGATATAGAGGATAACCATAACCGTCTCTTAAACGATTATGATGCCTTGCACCCTAACGAAAAGGTGTTTACTACTCAAAGCCAGGCTGGCTTAGTTGCAGGCTTCAGCGTTGATACCCGCGATAAAAGCATCTTTCCGCACAGAGGGATCTACTGGAATACCAATTTTACCGGCATGAAAGCCATTAACAATAACGCGCATAGTTACGGGCAGGTTACATCCGAATTTAGCTTCCTGTTAAACCCTGACAAAGATTCTGTATTTGTGATAGCTAACCGGACTGGTGGCGGCACTACATTAGGAAACGCTGCTTATTATCAGCAGCTAAAATTAGGCGGGAACCAAAACCTGCGCGGCTTTTACGATTGGCGCTTTACAGGCAAAAGCATGGCCTACAATAACTTTGAGGTACGGTTGAAACTGTTTGATTTCGCATCTTACCTATTGCCGGGAACACTAGGCCTGGTTGGGTTTGACGATGTTGGCCGGGTTTGGACGCCTGGAGAATCGTCAAATACATGGCATAACGGTTACGGTGGTGGCTTCTATTTTGAGCCCGCTCAATTGATACTGATACAAGGAGTGGTGGGCTTTTCGAAAGAAGGTGCTTATCCTTATATATCTGCCGGTTTCAGGTTTTGATCCAACTGTTTATACAGGTGATTATAGTTTGATGAACGTTGCGCCAAGAGGTTTTGGTTGTGGATCAATCCTACGCGCAAAGCTTTTAGCCCGGCAACACCCTGCAATTCCTCAACCTCAAAGTGTTCAACATCGTTGGCTAACACACCGGCGTTTTGCAGGATGGCTATATAGTTAAGATACTCTGCTTCTTCTTCGGCTTTCGCGTAGATGATAGTTATTTTACCCTGTTTGGTTATACGCTCATTAGTGCCATTAATATGCGCTTTATCTATCCGCTTTTTGATCACCTCATAACGGATATTATAGGCACCATCAACATCAAAATGTTTCTCATCCATCCGGAAACGGATAGCGATAGGCGTACTAAAAACTAATATCAATGAAGTAACCCCTAATTGGTAAGGCAAAATGCTTTTCAGGTCGAATTGTTCAGCTTCCATTTCAGCAATTACCCTTAGCTGCCATAAACGCAGGCGGTGCAAATGCTCAGGCTTAAACTCTTTATCGGGCGCAATGGTAGCGCCAATGTACATGTTGTGTTCAACCCCATCAGTTTTAAACCGTTCAAAATAATGCGGATAAAATTCCTGGATCTCTGCCTGCCGGTTATCCAGAATGGTGGCCAGTTTTTGGTTGATCAGCGATAACGTTTTGTCGTAATTGCGCCGGTTAGCATGAAACTCGCCCGTTAACGCGTCAGATTGCTCAAAGTAATCGTCAATTTTAGCTTTAAGCGATTGCTTGGTGGTTACAGCAGCCAATAATGGATGGATCCTGGTCTCAATATAGTGCTGAATAAACTGCTCCGTATCGGCCCTGATGCTTTTGGTTAACTCGGCGGCAAAGGTTTTAAGGTCGAACAATATTTTTTCGATCGCTGTTTGCATGTCGACTTTATCCAGCTCTTCTAAAATTAAAATAAGCTGCTTTAGCTGGTTGCCCAGATCGGTGCTTACACTTAAATTGCGGGTTACAGATGATTCGCTGATATCAACCTGCCCGTACAAAGGGTACACGTCTTTAAACTTGATCTCCTTAAGCGCATAAGCCAAGCCGCCATTAGCCGATTCGATAAAGTTTTGCGCCTCTCTCCTGAATTTCCAGTAAACGCTTGGATGCAAGGTGGTGTAATGTTCCTGGATCACTGCCTGCACCCTGTTTTGCATTTCGTGCATCTTGCGGTCGATGGTGTCGACCAGGAAAGGCATTACAATTTCAAGCTTGTTGGCGGTAACACTATTAAGCTCACGGCTGCGGGACGATACCAGTTCCAATATCCCGAATAAAACGCCCTCCTTAATAACAGGGGCCAGTATAAAGCTTTGAACGCCCTGGCTTTTAAAATGCTGGCCAAGGTCATTGCCCGGGTTTTGCCGGATATATTTATTTACGTCGCTAACCGCAAAATAAGCGCTTTCGCGTATAACACATTGATAGGATTGGCCGCAAAACAATTCTTCGCCGGTATGTGCTTCCTGGTATGGCAGTAAAAAGCTTGGCAGATCCGGCCCGAAACGTGAATGAATAAACTTGTGCTCGTTATTATCAAATAAAGTAAAGCCCATCTGCAGGTCGGGGATACCAAACATCGACCTGAAAATAGAGATCAGATCTTTCTTAACATCCGGCGCCGAGTAATTGCTCAGCAAGCTGCTTTTTAACACAGACAACGCATTTTCAATAGTTACATCAATCAACGTCATCAAACCAAATCCTTTGATTATATAGCTGCCCGGCGGAAATTTTTCCTTCCACAGATCGATGTTGCTGTAGTTGTCCATCAACTCATTAATTTCAACGGGAGTTAACTTAGGCGCTCTTTCTGTAGGGAATAATTCTATGAAATCGGCATTATACAGGATCCGGTAATGTTTTATAACCCCATCAACTGTTGGGATATCATAGAACATAGGTTTTTTAAAATCAAGTACGGTGCCGTAAACCCGGCTCAATATTACACAACAGCTTAAAACATATAGCTGCATATCGTCAAAATCGCGGATGTTAACCTCGAAAGCTGTGCCGGCATCCGCCAGGATATTTTTAAATCTTTTGGTATGGTTAAATATCAACGCCTGGTAGGGAATGCTTACCGCCTTTATCTCATTTAATGTTAAAGGCTCAGGAAACAACTCTTCCAGCAGATCATGGATCAGATCGGCATTTTCTGTGAGCTGTTCTTCACTGGTAATGCCTTCTCTTAATTCGGGATGTTGGGCTACACGTTGTAAAAGTTGTTGAGCCCGTATACCTTTCCAGCCGTTATCGGTTGCCGCAGTCTCTTCCAGCCCTTCAATTATTTTATAGAAGGAAAGTTGAAGCCGAAAGGGTTTATCTACAAATTGCGGAAACATAAGCGGATATATTGTGTGCAAATTTATTAAAAATATAGCGTTAAAGGTTAATATACAGCTTTCTGACGGTTTAATGAGCGAGTTTATACACTGTAATAACAAAATCGCAAAGCAAAAAGCTATTTAGCCTTTAAAAATGACATGGACAATGCCGAACCTACACCAATTACCGCGCCCGCAGCAACATCGGTTGGATAATGCACGCCAAGGTACATGCGCGAATAGCTTGTAGTCCCTGCCCACAAAAATGCAGGCGCGATAACATACCACTTTGGGTAAGCCATTGACAACGCCGTGGCTGTAGCGAAGGTGCTGGACGTATGTCCCGACGGGAATGAAGTGTCGCTTGGCCGGTAAATAGGGGTGATGTTAATATTCTGTATAAACGGCCTCGGGCGTTTTATAATATGTTTTAATAGAAACGTAACGCCATAAGATAGAGCGGTGCTGCTGGCTATAAATGTCGCGTTTTCGCGCATGCCTTTATCGTTGTTAATGGTGCCTGCCACTAACAAACCTGCGGGAATACCGATGTTGCCGTAAAGGTAGTTATGTGATAAAAACAGCATGATCCCGGTTTGCTCAGGTGTGCGCTGATTTTGCAGATCGATCATGATGTGGTCGTCAAACTGCTGTAACCGCGACTGGGCGAACGTCTGGGTACAAGTCGTCACGATAAAGATCAACAGGACGAAGAATCCTTTTGAAATTATACCGATATCCGATTTGTTGAGCATGGTAGGCAAGATACTAAATTATGTAATTGGGGAAACGGAGGAATATATAATTCGATAAGGGAGATGCAGAATTATCTTTAAAATGCGTTAATTTCAAGGCGTCATATCAACTCATAAAAACATAGCTAAACATGCTTACACCTGATGAAAATTTTACGGAAACCGGTTTAAATCTTCCGCCCGCGCCATCACCACTTGGTGTTTACAAACCGTATCTGATCGATGGTAAATATTTGTACGTGTCTGGCCACGGGCCGGTTAATGATGATAAAAGCTTAATTATTGGCCGCATTGGCGATACCATTAATATGGAAGACGGTAAACTGGCTGCACGCCAGGTTGGTCTTACTATATTGTCGACTATTAAAACTAACCTTGGTAGTTTAAACAAAGTGAAACGGGTGATCAAAGTTTTGGGTATGGTTAATTGTACGCCCGATTTTGAGAAACATCCGTTCATTATAAACGGCTGCAGCGAATTGTTTGCGCAGGTTTGGGGTGCAGAAAATGGCATAGGCGTACGCAGCGCGGTTGGCTTTGGCTCATTACCTGATAATATCCCCGTTGAGATAGAGGCCTTGTTTGAATTAGAATAACCGGAACTATGGCAGAGTGGTTTGAAATTTTGGACGTTGATGCGCTGGACACCCCGGCACTGGCAGTTTATCCCGACAGGGTAAAACATAATCTTGCTGTGTTGAAAAATAGCATTGATAACTTAGACCGTTTAAGGCCGCATATAAAAACGCATAAATGTAAAGAGGCGACATTGTTAAATATCGCCGCCGGTATTAACAAGTTTAAATGCGCCACCATCGCCGAAGCCGAAATGCTGGGGATGTGTAAAGCCGCGGATGTGTTACTGGCCTATCAGCCGATAGGGCCTAAGGTAAATCGCTTCATCAATTTAATTAAACAATACCCGGATACACGCTTTTCATGCCTGGTAGATAACTATACTGCTGCTAAATATTTGAGTCAATTGGCCGTGACCCAACAAGTGGCGATTAATGTTTATATCGACCTTAATGTAGGGATGGACCGTTCAGGTATTGCCCCGCAGGATGCTTTTGATTTGTACGAGAAATGTGCGTCGCTGCAATCTATCAACGTAATTGGATTGCATGCCTACGATGGGCATATTCACGATCATGACCTCAATATCCGTGCTGAAAAATGCAACGCTGCCTTTAAGCCGGTGGAAGACTTGGTGAAACAACTGCGGTCCGCCGGTTTTAACCCAATAATTGTGGCAGGTGGTACACCGACATTTCCTGTACATGCCGCCCGGCAGGGTGTTGAATGCAGCCCCGGCACTTTTATTTATTGGGATGGGGGATATGCCAATGCTTTTAAAGAGCAGGCTTTTCTTACGGCAGCATTGGTGATTACCCGTGTGGTGTCGCTGCCTGATGAAACTAAAATATGTGTGGATCTGGGGCATAAATCCGTCGCGTCAGAAAATGTATTGGATAAACGGGTCGCATTTATAAACGCGCCCGGGTTAAAGCCTGTAAGTCAAAGCGAAGAACATCTGGTTTTAGATGCGGGTAAAGATCATAACTATAAAGTGGGAGATGTGCTATATGGCTTACCCCACCATATTTGCCCGACGGTTGCCTTATATGAACGTGCCACCACTATCGAAAATAATAAAACAAGCGGCGAATGGCTAACTATAGCTCGCGACCGAAAGATCAATATTTAAAGACATGTTTATTGTAGACGCCCACCTTGATTTAAGTATGAACGCGCTGGAATGGAACCGCGATTTAACGCAGCCGGTTGCAGCCATCAACGCCCGCGAGGTTGGGTTAACCGATAAACCTGATCGCGCGAAAGCGGTAGTATCCCTGCCTGAGTTGCGCCGGGGTAATATTGGTTTGGTGGTAGCTACGCAAATTGCAAGGTACGTCGCCCCGGGTAATCTATTGCCGGGCTGGCACTCGCCCGAACAGGCCTGGGCACAAACGCAGGGACAACTGGCCTGGTATAAAATCATGGAAGAAGCCGGCGAAATGGTGCAGGTAAATGATTTGGGTACGCTGGATAAACATTTGAAACTCTGGGCCGATGGCGAGGATAATACACACAAACCTATCGGCTATATTTTAAGCCTTGAAGGTGCCGACTCGCTGGTAACTGTAGGGCATTTAGAACGCGCTTACCAAAGCGGTTTAAGGGCGGTCGGGCCTGCCCATTACGGCCCAGGCAGATATGCACAAGGTACGGACGCAACCGGGTTTATGGGCCCGAAAGGGCACGAGTTACTAAAAGAAATGGAGCGGCTAAACATCATACTTGACGCTACCCATTTATGTGATGATAGCTTTTGGGAAGCGCTTGATCATTTTAATGGCCACGTTTGGGCCAGCCATAATAATTGCCGGGCATTGGTAAATCATAACCGCCAGTATAGCGACGAACAGATCAAAACCCTGATAGATCGCGGGGCTGTGATCGGTGCCGCGTTGGATGCCTGGATGATGGTGCCTAACTGGGTAAGGGGCGAATCGACCCCCGAGGGTATGAACTGCAATTTAGAAGTGATGACAGATCATATAGATCATATCTGCCAGATAGCAGGGAACGCCTTACATGTGGGCATAGGCTCTGACCTGGATGGCGCTTTCGGCCGTGAACAATGCCCTTATGATTTAGAAACTATTGCCGACCTGCAAAAAGTTACCGGGCTATTAGCCAAACGCGGCTATACCAATGCGGATATTGAAAATATGATGAGCGGAAACTGGCTGAGGTTTTTAAGAAAAGCCTGGGGTTGATAATTTATCCCTGATAATTGACATAGCGCTCTTCAAACGTTCCGTCTGTATACAGGTCTATTAAACCATAACCCGGGGCAGTTTCGCGGTTGTTGCCTTTCCACCAGGCGCCGCTTACCGCTCCATTGCAGATATAGGTTACATTGTTATAAGTAACCTTATCACGTAAATGGATATGCCCGCTCAGGCAAAGCTTTACGTTGGGATATTTATAAAACAGGCTGATAATTTTCGCGGTATCCGTATGCATATCGCCGCCGAGTGTTTCCCATTTATTGACAATATTATCTTGAACCATTAAAGTAGCTGTCAAGATAGGGATGTGCGACATGACTAAAACTGGCATATCAGCGGGTGTATTTCTCAACTGGTCTTCAAGCCACGCAAATTGCTCATCGCCTAATTTGCCAATATACCAGGTATTATCGATATCCAAATGAACACTGTCCAGCAGGATAAACTTCCATCCATTTTGGGCAAAGCTATAATAGGGTTTGGCAAGGCCCAATTGGTTCATGGAGTAGTGTTTGCCGTAGTTTGCCTGACCCTTGGTGTCCTCGTTCCACCAGATGTCATGGTTACCCAAACAATAATGGATGGGTAAGCTGCATTCGTTCTTCATGATCCCTTTCATCAATTGCCATTGGTTGTTAAGCGTATCCATGTTTTCTTTATTCATGTCAAAAACAACATCGCCACCGTTTAAGATCAGGTCGACCTTTGGCGTTTGTTTCTGTAAATGATGCAGGCATTTGGTGAAATTGGCAGGCGCGTTCAAATCGTTTTTAAGGTGCACGTCGGTAATATGGGCAATCCTTAATACAGGCTTTTTAACAGGGTCTTTGGCAGCAAAAGCAAAGGACGGTAATAATAATGCTCCCCCGATATTTTTGAGCGCTGATCTTCTTTCCATGATAACTACAGACTTTTAGGTGATCTATTTGGCGAAGCTAAAATAAGATTAAAAATTAACGGCTAAATTAATGTTAACAATTTAGGCAGGTATAAGTAACTCCAGTGGAACTAAACTTTCCTCGACTATCAAGCCGCTTTTGCAAAATCCCAATAAATGCGGACCTTCAAGCAAACTGTACAATTCAGACAGGTCCTTGTCCGATCCTGTTTTACAGATCACCAGGCTTTCTTCACTCACGCTGCTTAATGTTGTACCATATTTTGCCATTAATGACCATAATTTCGGGTTCAACGCATCAATAGCTAACCTGAAAAAGCCGGTTTTCTTTAGTCCCTCGCCCGCGGCGTAGGTGTTTACGGTATAAACTTCCACTATCTTTTTAAGCTTCTCGGTAAAAGGGAGGATTGCAGCGGAAGGTACTTCTGTTTCAAGCGTTATCAGTACAATGTCGCTGATATCCGTGCGGGCTACGTTCATACTTTTAACAGGATAATTGCTCCGGTTAAAATAGATCATGATCTGTCCTATCAGGCCCTTCTTGTCTTCGGCGTAGAGGGAGAAAATAAACTGGTTTGCTGGTTTTGCTGGCTTTTTCATTTTTGTTGGATCATAAAAAAAGCCCCCCGGTTTTTCCGGGAGGCTTATGTATCATTTTGTTAATTGATTACAATCAGGACACTCCCGGCGATAGCGGAATCAGAATAACAAGCACAATAATGACGTTCAGCAGGTTTAAGGCCAGCTGTGCTTTGTCAAATACGGTTTTGTAATTGCTTGTCATTGCATGCACAAGATAGAATTATTTTCGAAGAAACTAAAATTCAGCAACAAAACAGGAATGGATCTAACCAAATCTGCGCTTGTTGTAGCCAAAACACATTTGCCTCAACTTACAGTTTTACGGCTTGTTGCTGATGGAACCACCGCCACAGGTGAACGCAGAGATAAGTACGGTAGGGGCTCCATTGTTCGGACAATGTTATGATTTCTGTCCTTAATTTTTTGCGATCGGTTTTATCTAATCCAAATAACAGCGCCATGGCGTTTTGTATGCCAAGATCATCAGGTATAAATATATCTTCCCTGCCAAGCCCAAACATTAATAAGGTGTGAATAGTCCATTTGCCAACACCTTTTATTGACCCAACGTATTTATAAATATCGTCATCGCTCATTGCTTTTATTTTTTCTAAATCCAACCCCTCATTAAGCGCAAACTGTGCTATGTTCTTAATATAACCGGCCTTTGCCTGCGAAAGGCCAATTGCACGCAATTTTTCCATAGGTGTATCAATAACCTGTTGTGGTGTTGGCTCTATCCCTTCATAGATGTTTATAAACCGCTTGTAGATCACATCCGCCACCTTGGTAGACAGTTGCTGGTTCATGATCGATGTATACAACGCCAGCGGAATATTCGGGTTTTCTTTTAACTCATAAGGTTCGCTGTTTTCAAACAATTTGGCTAACAGCGGCTCGCCGGACAGGTGGGTATAGTAGCTTGATATCATTTTTAAATATCGGTATTTCTGCTGACGACAAATAATAAAACAGCCCCATTGTCATAGAAAGCTAATAAATAATTTTAATTGGAACGATTGTTCCAATATGATATTACATTTGCGGAACGATTGTTCCAAATATAAAAAACAATTAACACACAACATGAAAAAGTTATTAAATAAAGTAGCAGTTATAACAGGTGCATCTAAAGGTATTGGTGCAGGCATTGCCAAAAGTCTGGCAGAAGCAGGGGCTTCGGTAGTAGTCAATTATGCATCAGCCAAAGCTGGTGCAGAGAAGGTAGTAGAAGATATAGTTGCGGCCGGCGGTAAAGCCATTGCTGTACAAGGCGATGTATCAAAAGCTGCAGATATTAGCCGTTTGTTTGAAGAAACAACCAAAGCTTTTGGCCCGGTAGATATCCTGGTGAATAATGCAGGGGTTTACAAATTTGGCGCTATTGAAGAAATAAACGAAGATGATTTTCATTATCAGTTTAACACAAACGTACTGGGCTTGTTATTAACCACCCAGGGCGCGGTTAAAAACTTTAACCCTAATGGCGGCAGTATTATCAACATAGGTTCGGTAGTGAGCAGCATTACGCCTCCGGGAAGTTCTATTTACACGGCTACTAAAGGCGCTGTTGACGCTATAACCCACGTTTTAGCTAAAGAATTAGGCCCTAAAAAAATCCGTGTTAACTCTATTAATCCGGGTATGATCGAAACTGAAGGCACACATACAGCAGGGTTCATAGGTAGCGATTTCCATGCGGAAGCAGAACGCACCGCACCATTGGGACGTATAGGCCAGCCTGAGGACATTGCTTTAATAGCGGTGTTTTTAGCATCCGAAGATTCGCGTTGGTTAACCAATGAGACTTTACTTGCCGGCGGCGGTATCCGCTAATTATAAAAATTTAAGTAAATTGAATAGCTTTGCTGTAACAAGCAAAGCTATTTTTATTATGGCAAGGACGAAGGATTTTGATGAAGCTGAAGTGCTTAAAAAAGCAGTAAATCTTTTTTGGTTAAAGGGGTATAATGCCACGTCCATGCAAGACCTTGTCGATGGCTTGGGTATCAGCCGGTCGAGTTTGTACGATACCTATGGCGATAAGCACACACTTTTTATTAAGGCCCTTGAAAGCTACGAAAGCACTAATTCCGGCCAAATGTGCAAGATCATCAATTCTGATAAACCTGCAAAAGAAACCATTCGCAAATTATTGGAAATGATCGTAAACGGATTGCTGAATGACCAGGCACACAGAGGGTGTTTCATGGTTAATGCGGAAGTAGAAGTAGCCCCGCACGACGCAGAGGTTAACCGCATCATTTGCGCGGCTGATCAGCAGGTTGAAGAAGCTTTTTACCAAGTGATAAAAAAAGGCCAGGAAAACACCGAAGTCAAAAATAACGGCGATGCGAGGGCATTGGCCAGGTTTATATTTAACACAGTTAAGGGCCTGCGCGTAACCGCGAAATCGACAAATGATAAGGCCGTTTTTGAAGACATCATTACAACCACGCTATCTGTTCTGGATTAATGTTTAATCTGCCTGGTTAAACATACCTGATACATTCTAACTTTTCGCCCAATTATTTAACTGATATAATAATAATTAAACATCATAATTATTTATTATCGCATATTATTGTAGTAATACCTGTTTAAATTATTCCTCTAACATTTCTTGTTTTTTTTACGATATTAAAAAAGAAAAACTATATATTTACCTTGTTGTCACTGATTTGTTACGTGCGTGAAACTTCAGTAAGAACAAAATGGCGCTGCCAAACAGCGCCAATAACCAAATTAAACTAAAGATAAACCAAACCAGAGTATCAATGAAAGGTCACACTATTCAACTGCATTTGCTTGTACTGTTCCGAACGGGATTCTTGTGCGCTATCGCATCGTAAACAACTATTTTACAATATTTTATTTTTTAATTATCCTTTATGGCAAAAATTTACTTAGCTATTATTGGTGTTGTTTTACTGGCCGGATGTAGTAGGTCACCTAAAGATAACCCGAATGTTTCTACCGAAAAACCACTGTTTGCACTATTAGATTCCTCAAAAACAGGTATCCTTTTCAATAACGTTATCAGCGAAGATTTTAATAGTAATATCTTAAACTACCAGGCTTTTTACAATGGCGGCGGCGTGGCCGTAGGCGACCTGAACAACGACGGATTGGAGGATATTTATTTCTCGGCTAATATGACAAATAATAAGCTGTACCTGAACAATGGCCACATGAAGTTTACCGACATTACCGACATTGCCGGTGTAGCAGGCCGCGATAGTAGCTGGAAAACAGGTGTAAATATGGCTGATGTGAACGGCGATGGTAAACTGGATATTTACCAGTGCTACTCGGGTAAAGGGGATGGCCCAAGCCGTAAAAACCAACTTTTTATTAACCAGGGTAACGATGCAAAGGGTAACCCGATATTTAAGGATGAAGCCGAGGCTTACGGCCTTGCCGACTCTTCTTACAGTACGCAATCCTATTTCTTCGATTATGACAATGACGGCGATCTTGATCTTTTACTGGTTAATGAAAATATCCATATACTACATGACGTAGACGACGCGACCATTCAGGCGGCAAAAAAACAGGTTGACATGCAGTCATGTACCAAATTGTTCAGAAATGACAACGGGCATTTTAAAGATGTGACCAAAGAAGCGGGGCTTGATATGTCCGGGTTATCTTATGGACTTGGTGCGGGCATTGCCGATATCAACGGAGACGGCCTACAGGATATTTACCTATCCAATGATTATGCAATACCCGACCATATGTACATCAACAACGGTAACGGCACATTTACTGATCAATTGCGCAATAGCCTTGACCACATTACTTTGTTTTCGATGGGAAACAGCATTACAGACATTAATAACGATGGGAAGCCGGATATTTTCACCCTGGATATGCTTCCTGAAGATAACAAAAGGCAAAAACTGCTGGCTGGTATGGACAATTACGAAGCGTTTAATATCAACCTGCGTAACGGTTTTTACTACCAATACATGCGTAATATGCTGCACATCAACAATGGCAACGGCACCTTTAGCGAAATTGGCCAGTTAGCAGGTATTTCTAATACCGATTGGAGCTGGGCGCCTTTATTTGCAGATTATGATAACGATGGCTGGAAGGACCTGTATGTGACCAATGGCTATATGCGCGATTTTACTAACATGGATGTTGTAAAATACAACGAAAAATATTTCCAGGGCATCAACGGAAATATTGAGCCTAAGCATGTGATAGATATGCTGAGCAATATGCCATCGTCTGATGTGAAGAACTATATCTTTAAAAATAACGGCGATCTCACCTTTACCAATAAGGGTGCCGCGTGGGGTATGGACATTCCGTCTAACAGTAACGGCGCGGTATATTGTGATCTTGACAATGATGGTAAACTTGACCTGGTGGTCAACAATATCAATCGCTCGGCTTTTGTTTACAAAAACATGGGCGACCCAACACAACACTATCTTAGTGTCAAACTATCAGGCGCAGGTAAAAACACCAGCGGCCTTGGCGCTAAAGTAACGGTGTTTAACAAAGGTAAACAACAATACCTTGATCAAATGCCGTCTAAGGGTTATTTGTCATCAGTGTCGCCGATACTACATTTTGGTTTGGGTAAAGACAAAAATGTAGACTCGGTAAGGATAGTATGGCTTAATGGCAAGCAACAGATCATTAAAAACGTAGCCGGCGATCACCTTATCTCACTTAAGGAAAGTGATGCTAAAGATCCTTACCATATTCCTGCTCCTGTACAGCCGTTGTTTAAAGAAATTGCTTCTCCACTGGCATCTGCACAAGTGCCCAACCAGATCAATGATTACAAACGTCAGCCGTTATTGGTAAACGCGTTGTCATTTGTAGGTCCATGTATGACTAAAGGCGATATTAATGGCGATGGGTTAGAAGATGTATATGTAGGCGGCGATGTAGGCAAACCGGGAGCGGTATTTATTCAGCAACGTAATGGTAAATACCTTAAAAATGAGCAGCCTTTTGTAGCTGATAAGGAAAGCACAGATGCCGATGCCGTGTTTTTTGATGCCAATGGCGATGGGCATTTGGATCTTTACGTAGTAAGCGGCGGATACGGTAGTTATAAAGACAGCGACCCGTTATTCCAGGACAGATTATACCTTAACGATGGAAAAGGTAACCTGGTTAAAGCCTCAGGCGCATTACCTGCAATGCTGGTAAGCAAAAGCTGCGCACGTGTGGGCGATTTTAACGGCGATGGTAAGCCCGACCTGTTTGTAGGAGGGCGTAACGCTGGTTCCAAATACCCCGAGGCGCCTAAGAGCTTCATTTTGATTAATGATGGCAAAGGACACTTTACAGATCAGATCAAAAAAATAGCACCCGAAATTGAACACATCGGTATGGTAACAGATGCTGCAGTAGTTGACCTTAATGGTGATAAAAAACAAGACCTGGTATTGGTAGGCGACTGGATGCCGGTTAGCGTATTTTTAAACCAGGGCGGCAAGCTTGAAAATGCAACCGATAAATATTTTGACAAGCCGTGCAACGGCTGGTGGAACAGTGTTAAGGTTGAAGATTTTAACGGTGACGGTAAACTTGATATAGTTGCAGGTAATCTTGGCTTAAATAGTCAATGCAAGGTAAGCGATACCGAACCCGCCGAACTTTATTATAAAGACTTTGACGAGAATGGTGCCATTGACCCAATATTATGCTTTTATATTATGGGCAAAAGCTATCCGTACCTTACCAGGGATGAGTTGTTGGATCAGATGAGCATTATGCGCCCACGTTTCCCTGATTATAAGAGTTACGCTGACGCTACCCTAAAAGAGGTATTTACCGATGAAGAGTTAAAGGGAGCTAAGATATTAAAGGCTAACTGTTTAGAAACAGTTTATCTTGAAGGTACAGCGAGCGGAAAATTCAAGCAAAAAGCGTTACCTATACAGGCGCAGTACTCACCGGTTTATACCATTACCTCGCTTGATTATGACGGAGACGGACATAAGGACCTGTTGCTTTGCGGCAATATTTGCCAGTCGCGTATCCGTTTTGGAAGGTATGATGCCAACCACGGTATCCTGCTTAAAGGGGACGGAAAAGGCGGATTTGCTTATGTGCCTGAACAACAAAGCGGGTTAAAATTAAAAGGCGATGTACGTAGCGTGATCACCGTTAACAATACCTTATTTGTTGGCCTTAACCAACAAAACATGAGGGCGTTTCAATTTAATAAAAAGTAAAAAAGACTATCGATATATAATGAAAAAGCTAATAATTTGCTGCTGTTTACTGGCTCTTTTGCTGGGATGTAAAAAACAACATACCTATCCGCAGCTAACTAATAAAGATGTTACCAAAGTATTGGATCAAATGACCCAGTTAATGCTTCGTGACGTTACAAACCCGCCACTGGCAGCAAGGTTTTATTCTTACGCTTGTATTTCAGGCTATACAGTAGTCTCTTTAAATGATAAGAATGTGATATCATTTAAAGGACTACTTAACAAGTTCCCTGACATTAAAAAGCCGTTAGATTCAGGCCAGTATTCTTACCAGTTAAGTGCTATTTTGGCTATGACCGGCACTGCTAAAAAGATGCAGCCATCAGGCAAGAAGTTCAAAGCGTTTGAGGCCAGGTTTTTAGACTCGTGCCGTAAAATTGGTTTTGACGACGAGATCATAGCGCATTCTCAGTCATATGCCAATCAAATAATTAAGCAAATAATGCCTTATGCTAAAAAAGACCGTTATAATCGTATCAGTAACTATCCACGCTATACACCGCTTGTAAAAGAGGGTTCATGGTATCCAACTCCGCCGGCCTTTTTTGCACCGGTCGAACCTTATTTCAAAACCGTCAGGCCTTTTATTATCGACACCTGCGAACGTTTTAAACCGGTACCACCAACTCCTTATTCAACGGATAAGAATTCTGCCTTTTATAAATTGCTTAATGATGTTTATGTGGCCGGTGGCGCAAATTTGACACAGGAGCATCGTGATATCGCCAACTTTTGGGATTGTAACCCTTTCAACGTAAAAAACGAAGGACACTTAATGGTAGGTTTAAAAAAGATCTCGCCGGGAGCACACTGGATGGGTGTAGTAGGTATTGCCTGCCAGCAATCTAAATTAAACTTTTCTAAAACACTTGAGATTTATAGTATGGTAGCTTTTGGGCTTACCGATAGCTTTATTGGATGCTGGGATGAAAAATACAGAAGTAACAGGATACGCCCGGTAAGTGCTGTCAGAAACCTGATAGATTCAAAATGGAACCCAATGCTGCAAACCCCGCCGTTTCCGGAATACCTGAGCGGCCACAGCTATAGTTCATCTACCGCGGCTACTATTTTAACCTATTATTTTGGGCCGAATTATAAATATACCGATTCTGTAGAAAACTCATACGGTATACCGCCGCGCACTTTTACCTCTTTCAGGCAAGCTTCGAATGAAGCTGCGATCAGCCGTTTTTGGGGAGGTATCCATTTTATGGATTCTGTTAACAACGGATCATTGCTTGGCGAAGACATGGGCAACTACATTGTTGATAAACTTAAAAAGCATAAAGTACAGCCTGTAAAATAATCAAAGGCTTTAATGTAATTATCTAAAAATAAGAAAAGCCGCTTTTACAGAGCGGCTTTTCTTATTTTAAAACAATGGCTTTTAGCTTTCGAAGTAATGTCCTTGCTCCAAGTCGGCAATTAATCCGGGATGGGTTGGTTGCCATCCGGTGCGTTCCTTCGTTAATTTGGCAGAAGCCGGAACGTCTGCTCCAAAGAAATTAGCGATCCAGCCAAAATGAGCTGCCGCTTCTTCCGGCGATAAACTTTTCGCAGGTATATTAAGGTGCCGGGCAATTACCTCCGCAATATCGCGGGTTGGAATACCATCATCGCCTAAAGCATGGTATGTGCCTGCCACGCCTTTCTCTAATACAAGCCTGTAAAGATGGGCGGCGTCCAGGCGATGTACAGCCGGCCACCTATTTGCGCCGTCGCCTACATATGCAGAAATTCCTTTGTCGCGCGCAATGCCGATAAGCATAGGCACAAAACCATGATCTCCTTTATCATGTACGGATGGGGGAAGACGCATGATCGATACATTTACGCCTTGCTTCGCCACTGCGGCAGCCGCTTCTTCTGAAGCCACACGCGGATGATGTGTGGTTTTGGAGGTAGCTACATTGTCTTCTACAGCGATATCTCCCGGTGCCAAGGCGCCTAATCCGGTGCCCGAGGTTACGATCAGCGGGCGGTCAGAGCCTGCAAGTACTGATCCGATAGCATCAATTGCACGTCTGTCCGTCTCGCAGTTTTCCTGAAATTTAGAGAAATCGTGAATAAAAGCTGTGTGGATAACGCCATCACAAATAGCTGCTCCGCTACGCAGGCTTTCCAGATCCTCAAGTGTGCCGCGGTGCACCTCAGCACCAACAGCGATGAGTTCTTTTGCGCCCGAGTCTGAGCGGGTAAGGCCAAGCACCTGGTGGCCCGCCCCAATTAATTCTTTAACAATGGCCGAGCCAATGAAGCCCGTGGCGCCGGTAATAAATACACGCATGTTTTTAATTTTTTGGTAAATGATAATGATCTTTTTAAACAATCAAAGTTGGTTGATGCCTGGTATCAAAACGAGGACATAGATCACCAATTTGCTATTTAACTTGCGCGTGCCGGATGCGGCTCAGGGTTTCGCGGGATACGCCAAGAAAAGACGCGATCATATGCAATGGCACACGTGCCAGGATGTTAGGATAGGTTTCAATAAACTCTTCATACTTTTCTTCGGCAGTTGCGCTAAGGGCACTGAAAACACGCTGCCGCGTGCGGTACAGATTCGTGGAGATCAGCCTATCCGAATAAACTTTTAACGAGGGGATATTGTCAAAGAGATAGTTAAAATCTTTTTTTGTCCACA
>JAQBOP010000095.1 GCA_028287975.1 Mucilaginibacter sp.
CGCAAAGTTAAAAATTACGATGCTTATGCACCCAACCGGTTATGTATTTTACAATATCATGCGTATTTGTTCCGGGTGGAAAAAGTTCGCCAACGCCCAGTTTTTTTAACGCCGCCATATCCTCTTCGGGGATGATACCACCGCCGGTGATCAATACATCGTCCATTTTTTTCTCTTTGATGATCGCCAGGATCTTGGGGAACACTGTCATGTGCGCGCCCGACAGAATAGAAATACCGATGGCATCCACATCTTCCTGCAAAGCCGTATTGACCACCATCTCTGGCGTTTGGCGCAACCCGGTGTAAATCACCTCCATACCGGCATCGCGCAGCGAAGTAGCAATAATACGCGCACCACGGTCATGCCCGTCAAGCCCTACCTTGGCTACTAAAACTCTTATGGGGCGATTAAATGGTTTAGTGGTCATGCTATAGATATATTAATGCAATATAGTGATTTAGCCGATATGCTTTTAATCTTTCCTTTTGGCGCATCATCTATGGTAAGTTTAAGTTAACCCACAAAATTCCTGGGCTTGCAAAATGTCGAATTCACCAATCGTTCCTATGGAACGAGACTAAATCGTGTGGTATTTTCTACCGACCAGACGTCCTGATGGGACGAAAAAAGTGCTTTTTAGCGTACCACAGGTACGCCTCGTTGGTAGAAATGAATATCAAACATCCATTTTACGTTCTATCGGAACGTTTGGTGGTATTGAGATGCTATGTTCCACTTGTTTTAACCGTTATTTTTAACCGAAAAGTTTTGTGGGTTAACTTAAAATTGTAAGATGCCGCATTGTGGTCCGTTCAGGTACTCCTGCCTTTTTTCATTTTCTTTAAAATGTTTTCGCTTCATAATCGTCTGCCTTATTAATACAAGCAGTATGAACAACTTACAAGATAAAAAGATAGCCATTGTTGGCGGTGGGCCGGGCGGCTTAACCCTTGCCAGGCTTTTACAAATTAACGGCGCGGATGTAAATGTTTACGAACGCGATAAAGACAGTAGCACACGCCCACAAGGCGCTACTTTAGACCTGCATGACGAGTCGGGGTTAAAAGCGCTGCGCGAAGCCGGGTTAATGGATGCTTTCAGAGCTAACTACCGCCCTGGCGCCGACCGCACGCACCTGATGGATAAACACGCAAATTCGATATTCGAAGAAAATGTTGCCGGCGAATATGATCTTTCGCGCCCTGAAATTGACCGTGGGCCATTGCAGAAACTATTGTTAGAGTCGCTGCAACCCGGCACCGTTATTTGGGACAGTCACTTCTTATCCATGACACAAAAAAACAGTGTCTGGAAACTCGAATTTAAAAACGGCACCGAAGCTTTTGCCGATATTGTAATAGCGGCCGACGGCGCAAACTCAAAGATCCGCCCTTATATTACACCTATTAAATCTTTTTATTCGGGTGTTACAGCGTTGGAGGGGGCTGTTTATGATTCGGCCGTTAACTGCCCCCAAATTCACCAATTGCTTAACGGCGGCAAAATCTTCGCCTTTGGCGATAGTAAAAGTTTAATTGTAAGCGCGAAGGGTGATGGCAGCTTGGTGTTTTATCCCAGCTTTAAAACGAACGAGCATTGGATCAAAGAATGCGGGATTGATTTTACAGATAAAGCGCAGGTATTGGCTTGGTTTAAAACCGCCTACGCCGAATGGGATGAGGTATGGACGGAATTGTTTGAAAACTGCACTGGTAGTTTTATACCCCGCCCGCTATACTGTATGCCGCTCGACCAAACCTGGGAGGCACAACCTAATTTAACCATGTTGGGTGACGCCGCCCACCTGATGCCGCCTTTTGCCGGCGAGGGCGTTAATATGGCGATGCTTGACGCGTTGGAATTAAGCGAATGTTTGCTGGATAACTCTTTTGCAGATATACATTCGGCAATTATTGCCTATGAACAAAAAATGCGGGTAAGAGCTTCAGAAACAGCAGCGGACACATTGGTATCAACAGAAGCGCTGCACTCGCCTACGGCTATTGACTTTATGATGAGCCTGGGCGGTTAGAAATTACACTTTACTATTTTAATAATCCCACTATTTTCACAACTTCTTTCCTGTCTTTATTATCAGGGCAATAATTGGCAAAAAATTCGGGAGCGTAATAATAAAGGTATCTCGTTTTTGACGGGGTGATCAGCCAGAGCCTGTATTCCGACCCATCCTCTGTAGAATGGCTAACTTTCTGTTCTGTACCATCAACTTTTTCGGTATTTTCATTGCACTTTGGCAGGTTGCTATCATCGTTAACAGAAAAAAGTTTGTCAGCCACCAAACTGTTATAAACAGACTGGCATTGGGCGTCAGTAGCGGCAGCGTCCTTAAATGGCGGTTCTGTAACCGATAACGGAGCTGACGACACGTTTTGTTTATAGGTTAGTTTATGCCAGTGCCCGTTTTTTAAAACCATTACATTAAATGTAATGCTGTGGGCCACGTTATCGTACGCGCGGCAGGCTATGAGCAGATCGTAATTTTTTATCGTGGTAAATGGGTTGTCTGACGAGTTGGATTTGAATTTAGGGCTAGCTACCTGCGCATATACCGAACAGGTAATAAACACATACCCAATAAATAATAGGAGCTTCTTCATAGTAAAAAATTTAACTAACTAATTCGATCATTTTCAAAATAGCATCCACATACTCGCGGTTATTAGCCAGGCGCGGTACCTTGTGCTGGCCGCCCAGCTTGCCCTTTTCTTTCATCCAGTTAAAAAACGTTCCCTCAGGTACTTTGCGCACAATTGGGCGACGAAGGGCCATGTCCTTAAAACGCTTGGCGTCATAATCAGAATTAATGCGCCGCAGGGTTTCGTCCAGCAGGTCGACAAAGCGCTCAAACTCGGCAGGCTTTTTCTCAAACTCAATCAGCCATTCGTGTGCCCCGCATTCATCGCCGTTAAAGTAAACAGGCGCGGCAGTGTATTCGCGAATAACCGCACCAGTCTGACTGCAGGCTTCCTCTAACGCTCGTTCGGCATTATCAATGATTACTTCTTCGCCAAAGGCATTTATAAAATGTTTGGTGCGGCCGGTAACCTGGATCCGGTAAGGAACAAGCGAGGTAAACCTGATGGTATCGCCAATTAAATAACGCCATAACCCGGCATTGGTACTGATAATAAGCGCGTAGTTTTTATCCAGCTCCACCTCATCAAGTGTTAATGTTTCCGGGTTTTCATCATACAAGTTTTCGGTAGGTAAAAACTCGTAGAAAATGCCATAATCCAGCATCAACAGCATTTCGCCGGGCTCTACCGTATCCTGGATCCCAAAAAAACCTTCGGACGCGTTGTAATTTTCCAGATAATACATATCATCACTCGGGATCAGTTTTTTAAACTGCTCGCGATAGGGCATAAAATTAACCGCGCCATGGAAATACATTTCAAGGTTGGGCCAAACCTCTAACAGGTTGTTTTTACCCGTTATTTCAAGAATGCGTTTGCATAATAAAAGATTCCAGGTGGGTACTCCGCTCAGGCTTGTTACATTTACATCTTTGGTGGCATAGGCCATCTTTTCTATCTTCTCTTCAAAATCTTCCAGCAGGGCAATGTCAAGGTGCGGGGTACGGTGAAACTCGGCCCAAAGGGGCAAGTTTTTCATGATCACTGCCGACAGATCACCAAACGATGTATCGGGGCTTAACTGGCTAACCTGGTGGCTGCCGCCAAGCGTTAGGATCTTCCCGGTAAACATTTTGGCGTTGGGCCTATTATTAAAATAGATGGTTAACAGGTCCTTTCCGCCTTTAAAGTGGCACTCTTCCAATGAATCCTCGCTAACCGGTATAAACTTGCTGCGATCACTGGTAGTGCCCGATGATTTGGCAAACCAACGGATCTCTGACGGCCAAAGCACATTTTGCTCGCCTTTAAGCATCCGTTCTATGTAGGGTTTTAGCGTATCGTAGTTTTGTATCGGTACGCGTTCTTTAAACTCGCTTAGGCTGGTAATACTTTTATAACCGTATTTTTTGCCCCACTCGGTATTTTCTGCCCGCGATATCAATTGTTCAAACCATTCTTCCTGCACCTCGTTTGGGTATTTCATAAAAAGCTCTATCTGGTGGATACGCTTTTTCATGAACCAGGTAAAAACGGAGTTAAAAATTGTCATGAGCGATAATTACTGGGCGAACGTTTTTCTTTTTAATACAAAGTTGGCACCTAAATATACTTTGCGCACCAATTCATTTTCTGCCAGCACTTCGGGTACGCCCGACTCTAAAATTTTTCCCTCGAACAATAAATATGCACGATCTGTGATCGATAAAGTCTCCTGTACGTTGTGGTCGGTTATTAAGATCCCGATGTTGCGGTGGCGCAGCTTGGCCACCATAGCCTGGATCTCTTCTACCGCTATCGGGTCAACGCCCGCAAATGGCTCATCAAGTAAAATAAAGTTAGGCTCGGCTGCCAGGGCGCGTGCAATTTCTGTCCGACGACGTTCCCCACCCGACAATAGATCGCCACGGTTACGACGTACTTTGTGCAGGCTAAACTCATCTATCAATGTCTCCAGCTTTTCTTCCTGCTTATCTTTGGGCATAGGGCCCATTTCAAGAATGGCCTTAATATTATCCTCGACTGTTAGTTTACGAAACACTGAGGCTTCCTGCGCCAAATAACCAATGCCTTTTTGCGCACGGCGATACATCGGGTCGGTAGTTATCTCTTCATCATCCAGGAATATCTTACCCTCGTTAGGCTTTATCAAACCTACTATCATATAAAACGATGTGGTTTTACCCGCGCCATTCGGCCCAAGTAAGCCTACTATCTCGCCCTGCGAAACATTGAACGATACATCGCTTACAACAGTACGCTGTTTATATTTTTTAATTAAATTTTCTGCCCGTAGATTCATTCGTTAATTCAAAAGTTAAAAGTCAAAATTCAAAAAAGTTTTTTTACTTTTTAATTTTGACTTTTGAATTTACACCCTTATTCCTTTTACATTTAACTGTATGGTACGCCTTTCGCGCCATACGTTTTCTTCAATATTATAGCAAATATCAAAAGGCACATCCTTTTTTATTTGCGATAACTGTTCGCCCTGGCCAAAGGCAATGCAATCAAACAATGCCGATCCTTCCTGCATTACCGTCATTTTTATATGATTTTGACCAACCAAACCAGGATTGCCGCTAACATACACATTTTTAGTAAGGAACACCGGCGACATATTCTCCGGGCCAAACGGTGCAAACTGGTTCAATATTCTAAAAAATTTAGGTTCGATCTCTGTTAAACGTAATTCGGCGTCAATTTGTATTTGTTGTATTAATTGTTCTGCTGTAATTGTCGCGCTTACCACCTCCTCAAACTTATCTATAAAGGCTTCTACGTTTTCCGGGTGCATGGTTAAGCCGGCAGCGTATTTATGCCCGCCAAACTGGATCAGCAGATCACTGCATCCGCATAAGGCCTCGTACAGATCATATCCCAAAACAGAACGCGCCGAGCCGGCCACATGTCCGTTCGAGCGAGTTAGCACGACAGTAGGGCGATAATATTTCTCCGTCAGCCGAGAAGCTACGATACCGATAACGCCTTTATGCCAGTTTTCATTAAATACAACAGTCGATTTCCGGTCGATCAGGATCTGACTATCACCTATCATTCCTAAAGCTTCGTCGGTTATTTGCAGATCATGGCCCTTGCGTTCGGTATTTTTTATGTTGATCAGATCCCCTTTAATTTGCGCGTCTTCATCATTACATGCAATCAATAACTCAACCGCGTGTTTAGCATCATCTATCCTGCCGGCGGCGTTAATGCGCGGCCCTAACAGAAATACAATATCTGATATGGTATAATTGATACTTTTACCTGCTACGCCCATCAAAATTTTAAGGCCGATACAAGGATCGGTATTTAGTTTTTGCAGGCCAAAAAAAGCCAGCACGCGGTTCTCGCCAACTATCGGTACAATGTCGCAAGCTACACTTACTGCAACCAGGTCAAAATACCGGCTTACCTCTTCAAAGGGCAACTCATTTTTTTCGGCATAAGCCTGTGCAAGCTTAAAGCCAATACCACAACCCGATAGTTCTTTAAATGGATAAGCGCAATCGGCACGTTTGGGATCCAGCACTGCAACCGCGTTTGGCAGTTCTTCTCCGGGAGTATGGTGATCGCAGATAATAAAATCAATGCCCTGTTCATTGGCATAAGCAACTTTATCAACGGATTTTATGCCGCAATCAAGCGCGATGATCAGCGTAAAACCATTGGCTTTGGCATAGTCAATCCCTTGGATGGATATGCCATAACCCTCTTTATAGCGGTCGGGAATATAGTATTCAATATTGCTGTGGTGATTTTTAAAAAAGCTGTATACAACAGCAACGGCGGTTGTGCCGTCCACATCATAATCACCGTACACCATTATCTTTTCGCCTGTGGCTATGGCGGCTTCAATGCGTTCAATAGCTTTTTCCATATCCTGCATCAGGAAAGGATCATGCAGGTACCGGACATCGGGCCTGAAAAAGTATTTGGCCTCGTCGTAGTTTTTTATGCCCCTGTGCAACAGTAAAGTACTTAAAACCGGGTCAATGTTAAGCCCGGCAGCAAGATGGTTTACGTCATCAATTGCCGGTATCTCCTTCATCGCCCAACGTTTATTCATATCTTTGTCGCTTAAAACAGTAAATATATAAAATGTGCAGATATGCGGATGTGCAAATGTGCAGATTAAATTTACATAGTTACTGTTGTCATACGCATGGCGCTATATCTTATTGTATTAGACAATTAAACGTTTTAAAACCCAAAAATCCGCACATTTGCACATCCGCATATCTGCAGATCCACACATATGAAAATTTTCCCGCTTGGCGAGGGCTCTTACTCGGTAGATGCTTCTAAAAAATTTGTTCCTTTTGACTCACAGGTTGATAACTACCGCGACCGTCCCGGTTCGTTATTCATACACGTTAATCCTTTCCTTGTACAAACCGCTACCGATCTGATCTTATTTGATTGCGGCCTGGGTTATAAGGATACCCGCGACGAACTGTTTTTACACCAGCATATCCGCAATGCAGGCTTTGACCCCGAAGATGTTACGCTGGTTTTGATGTCGCACCTGCATTATGATCATTCGGGAGGTTTGGTGGTTGAGCGTAATGGCAAACTCGAGCCAAGTTTCCCCGGAGCAGAACATATTATCCAACGCGGCGAATGGGAAACCGCTTTCAGCGGCAGATCATCATCTTATCACAGCGAGATCTTTGACACGCTGCAACGCTCGGCACAAATTACGTGTGTGGAAGGATCCGGCGAACTTAAGCCGGGTATAAGGTATGAGTTATCAGGAGGTCATTGTCAATATCACCAGGTTTTTTGGATAGAGGATGGCGACGATAAGTGTTTTTTTGGCGGGGATGAATTACCGGAGCCGGAACAACTGATCCGCAGATTTAAAGCCAAATATGATTTTAATGCCCAAAAGGCGATGGAACTGCGCGAAGAGTATGGTAAAAAATGCGCTGCCGAAGGCTGGACCTGTTTATTCTATCATGCAAAAACAACCCCGGTAGGTAATGTAAATTACAACGGAGACCATTTTACGGTCACCCCGGTTCAATAAAATTAGTTTCTGTTATTAGCGGCAAGCATTTCTTTTATCTTTTCGACACTTAATGGTTTTGAGATAAAGTTTTTTACCAGCGGGTATGAACGTGCCTTGTTAATGTCGTTACTAAACACTGATGACGATATAATATAGATCTTACTTTTACCCAGCGGGTCAAGATTCAGGCGTTTATATTCGTCTAAAAATTCCCAGCCGTTCATAACGGGCATATTGATGTCTAATAAAATAAAGTCGGGCAGTGAAGATGGGTCATTCTTTTGTATTTCGACAAGCTCCTCAATCGCAAATCTTCCATTTAAACACGAAGATATGTTCGTATTGTCTAAAGCCTTCTTTATCAATTTGATAGAGATGAAGTTGTTTATTTCATCGTCATCAACTAATAATATACTTACCGGTTTACTATCAGAGTTCATAATTAAGCTTGGCACGATATTTCAAAAAAAGTCATATTCCTATACGTTGTAGGGATTAAAAAAACAAAAGTCTTTTATTATGCTGAAATATACAAACAATATTGGATAAATATTAGTAAGAATTACAAATAAAAAAGCCAGACTATTATTTATTTCCTTTCAAGAAAAATACTGTAACATGAGTGTAATTTTAAGAAAATAAAAAACGCAATAATGTTGCATTTATATATATTTGCGGCATGGCATCCAAAAAACTTGGCTCAAGATTAGACAGTATCGGCATGACGGCATCAACACTTTGCGCAATACACTGCGCGGTAGTGCCTGTGCTACTTACATGTTTACCTTTGGCCGGTCTTGGGTTTTTAGCCAATCCGCTATTTGAGTGGGGTATGATCATACTGGCGTTATTACTTGGGGTATCCTCTATATTTTTATCGTATTTCCGCACGCATCACAGGGTATTGCCACTGGTCTTACTGATCACCGGATTTATAATAATTATAGCCGGCCACGTTTATTTAAAGGGATGGATAGAAGCTGTAATTGTACCTGTTGGCGGACTAACCATCGCGATAGCACATTTTATTAATTTTAAATATGTGGGAGCCTGTACCAATGTCGACCATTTTTTCCATTTCAACCATATTCATCCAAAAAAACATTAGTTAGGCAGCTATAACTTATCAGGAAATCAATACGTTATTAATTAGTAAACAAACTCGCTTATTCTTAGTAATTTTGTGAGCAGAATTATCAGATGAACCACAACCAACATTTTGAACATCTATTAAAAAAGCACCAGCTTAAGCGCACAGAGCCACGGCTACGTGTACTTTCTTTGTTGGCCAACAAAAAAGTAGCCACCTCACAGCCGGACCTGGAAGGTGTGATTGGTGATGTAGACCGTGTTACGTTATACCGCATATTAAGCGCATTCGAGGAAAAAGGAATTATCCATAAAGTATTTGACCTTAATGGCACTGCTAATTACGCGCTATGTTCGTCTGATTGTGATGAGCATGACCACCATGATGAGCACCTGCATTTTAACTGCACCAATTGCAAAAATGTTTATTGCCTGGACGAATTGGATATGCCCCCCATTGTACTACCGGCAGGATTTAAGTTAGAAAACCTGAGTTTCAGCGCTACTGGCTTATGCCCAAAATGCGTTAATAAAAATTAATATACCACTACGGTTAAATGAATAAAACCTTTACACGCTTACAGATACTAACCCTAAACAGTATGTTGTTGGCTCTCATCATCGCATTAAGCTCGTTTACTAATCCGCCAGATTCTTCAAAAAATTCCGACACATTAAACGAAGGACTATTTCGGTTTAAAACTGTGGTGATCGACGCCGGGCACGGTGGTAAGGACCCGGGAACACATGGTTTGCATTCAAACGAAAAGACGGTCGCGCTGTCTATCGCAAAAAAACTACGTGCCGCTATAGAAGACCGGATGCCGGGCATAAAAACAGTAATGACGCGTACGGACGACACCTTTATTCCGTTGGACAGGCGCTCGGCAATAGCGAACGAACATAACGGCAACCTGTTTATCTCCATCCACTGCAATTCATCGCCAGAAGGTACCGGCCATAGCGATCATAAACAAAAAGGCACTATGATGCTGGTTTATGGTTTTCACCGGGTTAAAGAGCAGTTGGAGGCTATCCGCGAAAACGCTTCGATCATGATCGAAAAAGATTACAAGACCAAGTACCAAAGTTATGACGAGAACGACCCGGTAAACCGGATCTTGCTAAATGCCTACATGCAAAAATACCGCAAACAAAGTATCTTTTTTGGCGACCTGCTTAATGACGAATTTAAGAGGCAGAACCGTCAAACCATCGGTGTAAAAGAACAGGGAATATTGGTACTGGCCCATAGCGCCATGCCCGCGGTAATGATAGAAACCGGTTTTATCAATAACCCAAGCGATGAAGACTACCTGACATCAGAAGACGGGCAAAATGAAATTGTAGACGTAATTGTTAACGCACTTAAAGACTACAAAAGAAAAACCACCGTTCAGCAATAAAAGTAATTTATTGAGTTACAACTATGGCTAATCCTTCAACGGACATGTCGATACCGTTAATGATATGCGTAGCACGTTCATAAAAACCGGCTCGTTCTGCCAGCTTTTCTGCTATAAAATTCACCAGTTCTTCGCCATGCAGTCCGTGTAGTAAAGGTCGGGTAGTTTTCCCTTTATCTAATCGTTCGGCTAATGTTTTAGGCGATAATTTAATGTACAGGGTTTGGCCGTTAGCGTTCATCCAGTCCATATTCTCAAAAAAACAAGGTAATCCCCCCCCTGTTGATACAACAGCATTCTCCGGATAATCGGTTTCTTTTAATATGGTCGACTCTAATTTCCTGAAAGCATCTTGCCCATGCGCGGTAAAATACTCGGCTATGGTCATGCCGGCTTTTTCTTCCAGTATTTGGTCAAGGTCCACAAACGCATAACCCAGGTGGTTAGCCAGCTTGCGGCCCCAGGTGGTTTTGCCGCATCCCATAAATCCTATAAAAAA
>JAQBOP010000104.1 GCA_028287975.1 Mucilaginibacter sp.
GCCACAGGTACAGCGATATTTAAATTTACTGCCGATGAAAAAGGTTCGATCAAAAAAATAATTATTTATTACGCAGACGATATAACGATTACTCCACCTATAATTGAGGCGTTAAAAAAGTCTGACCGCAAATGGATAATACCTAATCATGAAAAATTTCATGATTTCATCATTCCTTTCAGTATCCGCTTTATCCCGCCGGCTACAGGCAGCGCTACGCTGCAAAAGGCAGTATATAATGCTTATACCCGTCGTAAAGCGGTAGTATCTTTTGACCAGGTGCCGTTGGATATGGCAACTTTATTACCCGCAGTATCAATAAGTTACGATCTGGCGCCATAAAAAAATAAATTTCTAAGAAAAAAAATAAATCCGGCTGCTCAAAAAAATCGTAGTTAGGGGTTAACAACCCCTAAACACCATATGAGCAATAAGATAAATTTAAAAATCAAGGCGATTGCTGCGGCGATCAGAAAAAAAAGAGAGCAGAAAAATTACACGCAGGAATACCTTGCTTACAAGCTCAATATTTCGCAAAACGCGTATAGTAAAATTGAGCTCGGGTATACTAAAATAACTGTCGAAAGGCTTTTCCAGATCGCAGATGTCCTTGAAATAACCGCCAGCGAATTGTTGGAGTTTGATAAAGATGATACTGAATCCGAGCTTTTAAATACCGGTACCGACTAACCGCTTATTATATTTGCACACTAATTTGCAAATATGGATCACGCAGCTGTTATTAACAAAACCACACAATTTGTACAAGATACGCTCAGGAACGCCGAAGGTGGGCATGATTGGTGGCACATTTATCGCGTTTGGACAAACGCAAAACTGATAGCTCAAACAGAGCAGGCCGACTTGCTTACTATTGAGCTGGCAGCGTTGCTGCACGATATTGCAGACAGCAAATTTCATAACGGCGATGAAGAGATAGGCCCCAAGACCGCAGGTAACTATTTGCAAAGTATAGATATTGATCCTGATATTATAGCTCATGTGCAAAATATCATCAGGTATATGTCCTTTAAATCAGGATTTGATAAACCCGTTTTTCACTCCCCGGAATTAGCCATAGTGCAGGATGCCGACAGATTGGATGCTATAGGCGCCATTGGCATTGCCCGCGCTTTCAGCTATGGCGGGTTTAAGGGCCGTGAGATCTATAATCCCGAAATAAAGCCCGATCTGAATATGAGCAAAGAGGCTTATAAAAATACCACCGCGCCAACCATCAATCATTTTTACGAAAAACTCTTGTTGCTAAAGGACAAAATGAACACCGAAACCGGTAAAAAGCTGGCACAGCAACGCCATACTTTTATGGAAGATTACCTAAAGCAATTTTATTTTGAATGTAATTAACAATATTTTTAGACTTGTCTAAAAATATTGTTAGCTTTGCCTAATATTAATTATCAATCTAAATAGATGGTATTAATATTGACTTAACACAAATATTTCACCTTTGGCAAGTAAACATGAAAAAACATATACTACTCTCATTATTAATACTAAGCGTTGCAAAACTTTTTGCACAGGATACGCTGAAACAGGAACGTTTTAGCTTTCACTTTCAGCAGACTATTATTACCCAGTATAAACCTGCGTTTAGCGCCAAATACACCGGCGATAACAGTTTGCTAACCGGTACCGAAACCCAAAGCTCTATAACCTCTACCCTTTACGGCGGTGCAAGGCTGTGGAAAGGAGCCGAGGTATTTTTCAACCCTGAAATATCGGGCGGCTCAGGGCTGAGCAAGACCCTTGGTGTTGCCGGTTTCCCTAACGGCGAAACGTTTAGGGTGGGCAGCACATCCCCGGCTATTTATATCGCCCGTTTATATTTTAAGCAAATTTTTGAGTGGGGTGTCGAAAAAGATACCATACAGCCCGACCTTAACCAACTGGGTGGGTTGCGAAGCAAACGCTATCTCTCCATCACCGCCGGGAAATTTGGCATGGCCGATTTTTTTGACGGCAACGAATTTAGTCACGACCCGCGCACACAATTTATGAACTGGGCATTGATGGATAATGGCGCCTGGGACTACCCTGCAAACACACGGGGTTATGCGATGGGCCTAAACGCCGAACTGGGCCAGCCCGACTGGACGCTGCGTTTTGCTTTTACATTATCAACTACCGAGGCTAACGGTTCGGTGTTGGATCAAAAGATCAGTAAAGCCAATACGCAAACGGTAGAGTTTGAAAAACGGTATACGCTAAACAACCAAAAAGGTACAGTGCGTATTTTAGGGTTCTTAAATAACGGCAAAATGGGCAATTATCAGCAAGCCCAGGCATTAAGCTCTACCGCGCCAAATGTGGATACTACGCAGGCTTACGGCCGCCACAAATATGGGTTTGGCATCAGCGCGGATCAATACCTTACCAATGATTTCGGTGTTTTTGCCAAGCTAAGCTATAACGACGGCCATACGCAAACCTGGTATTTCACAGAGATCGACCGCTCGATAAGCTTTGGTGCGCAATTAAAAGGCACTTCGTGGAAACGTAAAGATGATGAGCTGGCACTGGCTTTTATCGGTAATGGTTTATCAGCGCCGCACCGTAACTATCTTGCAGCAGGCGGCTATGGCTTTATTATTGGCGATGGTAAATTAAACTACAGTACAGAAATGATCGCTGAGCTTTATTATAAGATCGATGCCTATCAGCATAAATTTTTCTTGTCGCCCGATTACCAGTTTATCCTGAACCCTGCTTATAACAAAGACCGAGGGCCGGTTAATGTGTTTTCAATACGCGCGCATGTTGAGTTTTAGATAGCCGGCTTATTCGGTATCTCGCCAATGTAAAAAAACCAACACAAATACTATTACAAATATAAACACCGTTAATTCGCAGTATGAAACGTATTGTTGCCCTGGCTATCCCGTTATTGATCTTTGTAAATATTGCCATCGCGCAAAAAGTAGTTATCTTAAAATCCAACATTAAATTTCGATTAAAAAACCTGGGGGTAAATACCGGCGGTACCATAAACGGGTTGCAAGCAAACATGGCTTTTAATCCTGACAACCTGGACAGCAGCACCATCGAAGCTATATTGGATGTAAAATCTGTTAATACTGACAACGACCTGCGCGACAGCCACCTGCGCAGCGACGAATTTTTTGATGTTACCAAATATCCCAGCATCACCATGAAGTCGATCTCTTTTAAGCATAAAAGTGGCGACAATTATACCGGCCAGTTTAGCCTCACCATAAAAGATAAAACTAAAGTATTTGAAGTCCCGTTCACTTATACCACTGCGACAGCTAACACCGCCACCTTTAAAGGTGGGTTAAAACTAAATCGCCTTGACTTTGGCATAGGCGGCAAAAGCCTGGTTATGGGTAATGAGGTTTCGGTAAGTATTGAGGTAGATGTGGCTAAGTAAGCGTGTTTCTAAAATTATTGTTGATGGTGCGGAGTATATCGTTGAGGTTTTGACCTGCTATAGTGCAACCAATGAGCAAAACAGTTTGCAAAACAGCAGGTCATGAAAACTACGACACACCTAACGCCTGCCGGTTTTCTCGCCTTGCCTACATCCTAAAAACATTCTCACCACTCTTCAGCGCAAACGTCTTACCTTTCCAAACAAACACACCCCCGGTTTTTGGAGGCAGGGTTAGCTTGATGTTCCAGATGTTACCATTAAGCGTATAGGCAACAGCTACCTTGCCGTTGGGGTGCGGTATTTCGCCGGCGGCGATTTTCAGGTCGCCCAGGTGGGGCTCTATCTTTATTTTGGCAAAGCCCGGGGCGTAGCTGTCAATGCCCAAAATGGTTCGGTAAAACTCTATGTTAGGACTGGCGCCCCAGGCGTGGCAGTCGCTGCGGCTACTGGCCACGTTGCTCATTTCGGCCCAGGTGGTCAGGCCCAGCTTAATGTCTTCACGCCATTTGTCAAGCCATTTCAGGTAATCATTACCCATGCCGGCCTGTACCAGGGCCAGGTGCAGGTAGTACTTAAAGTAAATGGTGCATTGGGTAAGCGTGGCGTCGGCCAGCATTTTTTTGCCTATGGCCGGGGCGGCGCTTTTACCCGCCACCCCGGTCAGTATAGCCAGCGAATTTACATGCTGCGAGTAGCTGTTCTTATCCTCGTTATCGGCATACAGTTGTTTTGCCGGGTCCCAGTATTTAGTTTGTATGGTGCGCTTCAGCTTGGCGGCCTGTGCGCGATATAATGCAGCAAAGGCAGGCATACCCATTTTTGCTTCCATATCTGCGGCCTGCTGGTAAGCCGTGAGTAATTGCAGATCGAACATGGCCGAGCCACCCTTACGGCCCAACGGCGGCATACCTGACGGCCATTGGTCGGCCCAGTCAACAAAGGTCCAATACGGGGTGTTCTTTAACGAGCCGTCCGCCTGCTGGTACTTGCTGAAGAAGTCGAGCACGGCGCGTTCGCCCTGCAGTTTGCCTTTTATAAACAGGCTATCGGGCCGGTACATCCAGTAATCATGCAGCACACCGATGTACCATAACGAAAACGTAGAAATGATCTGCGGACTGTATGACGGGTGCCTGCTCAGCGTCAGTCCCTCGCCAATACGCGAATGGTCCATCAGGTTAATGGCGTTGCGCATCAGGCGGTCGTCGCCGCTGTTGTAATAGCTCACCATAGCCTGTATGCGGGTATCGCCAATGTATTGCAGCTGCTCATAATAGGGGCAATCCATATAGGTTTCAATAGCATCCATACGGGCGGTGCGCCAGCCAATGTCCAGCATCTGCTGCATTTCGGGGTTGTCGGTCTTTAGTTTGGCATTCAGCTTAAACGGATAGCCCGTAGCTGTACCGTACAGATCGTTGATAACAAGCGGCTCATTCCCCGTATGTACGATCAGGCGGATATAGCGAAACGTCCGCCAGTACAGCGTGGTAAACGTTTGGCCATCGGTGCCGTCGGCAAGCAGGCTGTCCTTACGGCCGCCAAAGTCTTTACCTTCAACCGCATTACGGTCGCCTTTACGGTTGCCATATTTCTTCAAATTATCAAAAAGCGATTCGGCATAAGTGAGCGAGATCCCCGCCCCGCTGCCTTTGCTAAAGTTTAAAGTAAGGTAGGCATTGGTTAAATAGGTTTGGTCAAGTATCAGCGTAGCGGTAGTATTAGCGGGAATGGTTAAACTGCCTTTAGTCCCCGGGAAAGCCTGCGGAACGTCAATCCCGACAGCCTTACGTACCGTAGGGGTCCGCTGGTAAACCTGCTCCATCTGTGGGATCTGCGATGGCACCAGCATCCAGCCGAACGCGTCGGCCATGCCTTTGGGCTTACCGTGATCAAGGTTAGCGGCGGCAGGCCAGGCGCTGTCGTCCAGCGTAGCCAAGGTTGCGTTTTTTATCACCTTGCTTTCGGTTACCATTTCGCCGGGGCCGGCAACGTAATAGGCGCCATAACCCAGGTTAACAGCAAGCGGTTGGTAGCCGTTGTCACGCATGGCTTTCCAGCTGTTATTGGTATTCAATACTTCCTCGGCGGCGGTGGCGCCCTGCAAAATAAAGGCGGTGCGCAGGCTGATCTGCGCCTCGGGCCTTACTTCGGCCTCGTTCCACACTTGCGCTGCCACCACGTTTTTACCGGCAGCGAGGTACGGCGACAGGTCGACATGCTCATAGTTCCAGAAATAAGTATCGCCACGCGCCGGGCCCAATGACACCAGTTGCCCGTTAACAAACAGTTTATAGCGGTTATCTGCCGATACATTAACAAAGAATGTAGCCGGCTTGGCAGGCAGGTCAATGGTTTTGCGGAAATAAAACACGCCGTAATCGCGCCCGGTTTCGTTGCGGGCACTTATCCAAAAGGCGTTCCAGGGTTTGGTAGCCATGGGCATATCTGCCGGTTGTGCAAAGCCTGGTTGGTTAAACAACAATGTGCAAATCAATGCAAATGCGGTAATAATTGGTTTCATGCAGGTATATACAAGTGGTGTTTAAAGATAGGGATAAAATAGTTTTAGCCATCCTGTACTGTCATGATTAGATTTTTACCTAACTTTAATTAACCAATTAATCCTTATTTCTATGAAAACATCTGTGAGCCTTCTATCATTTGGATTTGCGTTATTTGTTTATATGGTAATTTTGTGCCCTGTTGTTATGGCGCAAAAACAGATAAAAACAGCTCATTATAATTGGACATTGCCCGAGATATCGCCCAAACCGGAATCAATTGATACTGCTGGGTTTAGAAAGTCGGAAATTGATACGATTGTTAAGGGTAGAGATACCATCATCAGGCATTTTTTAAAAAAAGAAACTATTATAGTTGAAGCTCATAAAAATAAAAGGCTTGGGGGGTATAGTACAATAAGTAAAGGGAATTTTAGCGCAGCAAGTGCAGGATCCGAAAACGCAACAACGGAAGAGTTTGACGGCTACGATTATTTGTCAGACACGAGTTTGACCTTTGGAATCTATAAGTGGTTTTATCCCAGCGGTAAAATAAAAGTTAAAGGAGGACGCAGTCGGCTCAGGTTTGATTTTGGCATGTGGTACTATTTTAATGAAGATGGATCGTTGCAGAAAACAATTGACCGTGATAAGGATTTTACATTTACCATGGCGGATGTCCTGAATTATTGCGATAAAAATAATATCCCGTTAGGAAATTACAACGATAGTCGGCCTACTTATATTAACAAATGGTTAGAAAAGGACAAACGTTGTTGGGCGATCACTTATCATGATGCTGCCAAACTGCATATCATTACGGTAGAACTCAGCGCCGACGATGGCAGCCTGGTTAAAAAAGCACAAGATCCCTACACATCCTCAAGGTACTAATCATTAGAACCTTTATATTTGCACATCCCGGATAAAAACCGGGCAGCACCATGATCAAAGAAATAGAAATAGTATGCCCGCCGGGGCAGCAGGACGACCAGGAAGCTTTAAAAAAACTATCGGCTACGGCCTTAAATATATCGCCACAAAAAATTACAGGGGTACAGGTACTTAAACGCAACATTGACGCGCGTGGCCGCCGTGTGGTTTACCGCATGCAGGTTAAGGTTTATGCGGATGAAATTTACCACGCCGAAACTTATACGCAGCAATACCCCGATGTTAAGGATGCTAAGTCCGTAATTATTGTCGGTGCCGGGCCGGCAGGTTTATTTGCCGCCTTGCAATGCATTGAGATGGGTTTGAAGCCCATTGTTATTGAGCGTGGCAAAGCCGTAAAAGAACGCCGCCGCGACCTGGCCAACATCAACAAACAAGGCCTGGTAAATCCCGAAAGCAACTATTGCTTTGGCGAGGGCGGTGCAGGCACCTATTCGGACGGTAAACTATACACCCGCAGCACTAAGCGCGGCGACGTGAATGCCGTGCTCAAAACCTTTGTGGCCCATGGCGCTGCCGAAGATATTTTGGTAGATGCCCGCCCGCACATAGGCACCAATAAACTGCCGCAAATTATCACCGCCATCCGTGAAACCATCTTAAATGCCGGCGGCGAAGTGATCTTTGATGCTAAAGTAACCGGCCTGCTTGCCGACTTCGGGAAGATCCATGGTGTGAAATTGGCATCCGGCGATACATTGAAGGCTAATGCCGTTATCCTGGCGACGGGCCATTCGGCGCGCGATGTGTTCGAGATGCTACACTGCCAAAATATATTAATCGAGGCCAAGCCGTTCGCGTTGGGCGTACGCATCGAGCATCCGCAGGAAATTATTGACCGCGCCCAATACCATTGCGAATATCGCGGGCCAGACCTGCCGCCGTCCTATTATAATTTGGTTGAGCAGGTAGATGGGCGGGGCGTGTTCTCGTTCTGCATGTGCCCCGGCGGTATCATTGCCCCCTGCGCCACCGAAGCCGAAGAAATTGTGGTGAACGGCTGGAGCCCGTCAAAACGGAACAACCCTTTCGCCAATTCAGGCACAGTGGTACAGATCAATATGGAAGATGTGAAAGGCAGCGATGCCGATCCGTTCAAGATGCTTAACTTTCAGCATAGTATCGAGCAACTGGCTTACAAGGCAGGTGGCGGAAAGCTGGTTGCTCCCGCGCAGCGGATGGTAGATTTTGTAAACGGAAAACTATCTATCAACCTACCCGAAAACTCCTACCTGCCCGGCACCAAAAGCGTCGAACTAAAAGAAATATTGCCCAACTGGATCCATGACCGCCTGCGCGATGCCCTACCAGTATTTGGAAAAAAGATGAAGGGATATTATACCAATGAAGCGATACTGGTGGGCGTGGAATCACGAACGTCATCGCCCATAAAGATCCCGCGGGATAAGGAAACATTGCAGCACCCGCAGGTGCAGGGCTTATTTCCTTGCGGCGAGGGGGCGGGTTACGCCGGTGGCATCATTTCTGCTGCTATTGACGGGATTAATTGCGCTGTGGCGGCGGCGAAGGTTGTCTGAACAAAAAATGGGGTGTCATGTTGAGGCTCTCGAAACATGCGGGCAGGCCTTACGCTCACCCTTCGAGTGCCTCAGTGTGACACCCAATATTTATAAACTATGGAAACAACATCAGCTAAACTCATCAACGAACTCGAAAAGGTACTTTCCGGCCAACCGTGGTATGGTTCGCCTGTTTATGAGATCCTTGATCAGGTAACTTTTGAAAGCGCTTACGAGCGGCAGGGCCATGCGCATACCATCGCCGAAATCATTTTACACATGGTAAGCTGGACCGAAGAGGTTATTGACCGCCTGAACGAAAAGTCGGCCTCATTACCCGTCAGCGGCAACTGGCCACATCCCGGCGATCCGGATGAACAAAAATGGAAAATGTGGATAGAAGACCTGAAACTGGTTAACGTAAACCTGGTAAAAACTATCCGTGATTTCCCCGAAGATAAATGGGACGAGCCAATAATTGACGAGCGGCCGGATGAACCCGTTACCACTTACAAAGAGCTCGTATATGGGTTTATTCAACACCAGGTGTACCATGCCGGGCAGGTAGCGTTGCTAAACAGGGTGATAATAGGATAATAGAACAAACAGGCGTGGCCTTTGCACTCATGCCCTGTCTGCCGACAGGCAGGTTCGAGGGCCTCAGGATGACACCTCTTTTCTTTGCGTTGTTGTTCCCCCTTCAGGGGGTTAGGGGGCTAATACTCCAGCTCTGTACACAAAAAACCCGCGTTGTTCAGCAGGGTTTCAATATACCGCGGCGACAGGTCATCAGCCACTACACGCAGGATATTATCGCAATCCTCCAGGTCGAAGTTAAAGTCCTGGATCGCCTGTACAGAGGTTAACAAGGGTTGCACCTTTGTTACCTGCTCTGGCGCAGAAACGCTTGTTGAAAATATCAGTACATCCATAATTGTGAGTTTATAGTAATATTAAAAAGGGTGTCATGCTGAGGCTCTCGAACCTGCCTATCGGCAGACAGGGCATGTGGGCAGGCCTTTACGCTTACCCCTGCCTGCCGGCAGGCAGGGCTTCGAGCGCCTCAGGGTGACACCCCGGTTTATTATTCAGTTTTTGCTTCTGTTTCTTTATCAAAGCTGTCCCAGTCGCGGTTAAACGGGTGGCGGTCGTCGCGTCCCCATGGGCCGCAATTAGCACGGTCGCGCATTTTTTGTTTAAACTTTTCTTTTTGTTCCGGGGTCATGCTTTTAAAGCGTTCTTCCATTTTATGGCGCATCCATGGCGCACCGCCACGATTACCCCAGCCACGGCCGCCTTTATGACCAAAGCCGAACAGGATCTTGCATAATATAAATATGCCCATGGCCTGCCAGAAAGTTATGGCTGTAACGTGTAATATAGTGGGTAATAAATTGTTCCAAAGTTGCATCACCGCGAAGCTGATGAGCGACAGAAAGGCGGCTACCGCGATGGGTATGAATATAAACCGTCCTTTAAAAAATAAATTTTTCATGTTTTTAAATTTTAATATTTTGTGATCTCCTGATATAATTGTTGTAACCTGTCGCGCAGATGTAACACCGCGTACCGCTTGCGCGATACCAGTGTGTTTACATTTACGCCCGTCATTTCTGATATTTCCTGGAAAGTCATATCTTCCATTTCCTGCCAGATAAATACCTGCTTTTGTTCTTCAGGCAACTCGTCCAGCGCACTGAACAGCTGTTCCCAAAAAAGGTTGCGCACGTATTCTGTTTCGGGGGTGCTATCGTCGGGCATCAGCAGGTCCTTAAAACCTGAGGTGTCATCGTCATCATCGCCGCCGGTAAACAGGTCGTCAAGTAAAGTTTCTGATTTCTTTTTATGCTTATCTGTGATTTTGTTCCTTGCCACTTTATACAGCCAGGCGCCTGTCTGTTCAATTGGTTCAGAATTTACCAGCGCGCTAAACTGGTACCACACATCCTGCAGGATATCTTCAGCATCAGCATCATTTTTCACCCGTTTTCGGATAAAGCCCAGCAAATTCTTACTATACGCTTTTATAGCGCTTAGTATATGGCTGTTTCTTTCTTCGGGCATTAATGCTGTTATCAATTTTTTACTTGTTTTAAAGATATAGACGATTCACCTTTTAAAACATTTTAAAAAAAATTAAATTATTTTTCGTGACGGATGTTTGACTGTCAAAACCAGTAAATATTACAGGTTGGCGCAGTATTTGAATACCCAAGGACAAGAAAGTCTTTACTATTTATGGCTAATAAAAAAACATTGATATTAGGCGCTACGCCAAACACAGGCAGATACGCATACCTGGCTGCTAACCGCCTGGTAGGGCGTGGGCATGCTATAGTTAATGTGGGATTGAAAACCGGCGAAGTTGCAGGTGTGCCTATAGAAAAGCCTGAAGCCATCCATGATGATATAGACACCATTACGCTATACGTCGGGCCGCAAAACCAGCCGCCGCTTTATGATTATATTTTAAACACGCATCCTAAACGGATCATCTTTAATCCCGGAACGGAAAATACCGAACTGCAAAAGCTGGCAGAAGCGAAGGGAATTGAAACGCAGTATGCTTGTACGTTGGTTTTGTTGTCTATTGGGGAGTATTAAGCCCCCTAACCCCCTGAAGGGGGAACAATAGGATAGATTTTGTAGACATGCATACTTTGTGTGCAATATCAAACGAACCTTTTAGGATTTCTGCTGGTGTGGAATACTGCGTTAACAATCACGGTTTGGTTTTTTATCCTGAATACAATTACAAATGGAAAAACGTGTACTAATGCAAAACGAAATCTTTTAGAAAATTTTTCTTCGTAATGTAACGGATTGGTTTCTATCAGTCTAAGCGTTTTAATTACTTCCTGTAAAAATCGCTCTCCTAATCCAGGTTGTTTTTCATCATACCAGGTTGCAGATTTTTGCATATCCTCTCTGGCTTTACGAAGAATTTGCAGATGATACACTGTTTATTCTTTGATGTTAAAATGAGCAATAATCTCATCTAAAGAATAAGTTTCCGTTTCTCCTGCTTCGAACTCTTTATCGCGGTTTAACACCTCTTCTTGCTGGGCTGTAGACAATAGACTGTTTTCCTTATCTTCTCTCACATAATCATATTTCATTTGGTCAAGAAAAGCAAGCAAGGCAGATTCTTCTTGTTGATTATGGGGATTAACTACAATTGTCATATAACAAATTTAAACAATATTTTAATAGCTACACCCCCAACTTCTCAAATATCTCCTTAATAGAAAACCTTGCTCCGCAAACAAACTCATCACTCGCGCCATAATATATCGTAATAGTATCGCCATCAACCACATGCCCGTTGGTAAATACTACGTTGCCGAAGAAACCGCTTAACTCGTAAGGCTCGGTTGGTTTCATGATCGGGTCGCCGGTGCGGGCTATTACTTTTGATGGGTCATTCAGACCCAACAAGAAAGCGCCTAAACAATATTGGTGTTCTTTATTGGCGCCATGATAAATTTCCAGCCAGCCTTTTTCGGTTTTAATAGGTGCGGCCCCTGCGCCCACACGCTGACTGTCCCAATTGTCCAGCCTGGTTTTAACAATGCATTTATGGTTGCCCCAATGCACACCATCCGGCGACTCGGCCAGCCAGATAAAGTTACCGCCGATATCCACGCTGCTGGGGCGGTGCAGGCAATAATATAATCCGTTTATCTTTTCCTCAAATATGGCGCAGTCCTTATTATGCGGCGGCAAGATCATGCCGTGGCCTTTGAAAGTTTTCCAGTCGGTAGTGGTACGCATACCCACGCCGACGCCATTGCCCGATACCGCGGTGAAAGTGAGGTAATATTTGTCCTCAAGCAAAGTAACCCGGCAATCTTCAATGCCAAAGGCCTGCAGGCTGCCGGTTCCAAATAATGGCGGGTATCCTTCAGGCTCATAAAAATGAATGCCATCATCGGTACACAATAATCGCAGGTGGGATAAAGTGGTTAAATAATCCAGCCCCATATATTTGATCACACGCGGGTCGGTAGTGATCAGTTCGGGATGTTCTGACGGCAGCTCTACGATCTCGGTCTTGCCCAGCTCGTTCAGCACCGGGAAAAATATCGAGCCTTCTTTTTGTATCGCGTTTTCTGCTACGCGAACGATCAGCCAGGTTTTACCTTCAAATTTAAACACCCCGGGATTAAGCAAACAGATAATTTGCAATCCTTCTTCGCTTGCTTTCAGATTAATGGGAGAGAGTAATGGGTTTTCGGGAAAACGTTTGGCTATGTCTTTCATATTAAATACGGTGTATACTGTTTTTTAACAGCACAGTAACTCATAAGTTTAAATATTTTACGATTAGCGTTAAGCCCGCGATATTAGTTTATGCTATGAGTTAGCAAAGGCTATTGACAAAATATAAATATTATCTTTACATTTAACCCTCAACACCGGGCGCAGTAACCGGCGTTCTTTCCAATTATTATAAACTTAGTAATAACAATCCTGATGAAGAAAAAACTTACTCTTTTGCTGATGCTCGCTATGGCATTCTTTAGTGCCGGAGCGCAAAACATTTCATTACAAAAAGGCTGGAGATTATCGATAGGCGATTCGCCAACGTGGTCGTCGCCTGGCTTTGATGACAGTGGCTGGCAAAGGGCCGATCTGTCTAAAAGTTGGGAGCAGCAGGGGCACCCCAATGTTGACGGCTTTGGCTGGTACCGGGAGCACATAGTTATCCCATCATCTATCAAAGAAAAAGCTTTTTTAAAAGACAGCCTGACATTTACCCTGGGCAGCATTGACGATAATGACCAGGTGTTTTTAAACGGCAAACTTATTGGCGAGTACGGAGGTTTAGGCGGCGTAATAACCGAAAGCCACTATGGGCCGCGCAATTATACTATTGCAACAAACAACCCTGCTATTTTATGGGATAAAGACAATGTGCTGGCCATAAGGGTTTTTGATACCGGCGGCGATGGCGGTGTTTATGGCTCTTTTTTTAATATACACATGACCGATGTGATGGAGCATGTCGAATTTGATAAAAATCATGATTTTAGCTTTGGTGATAATAATAGCCTGGGTAAATCAATCGTACTTACAACAAAAAACAAATACAATTATAAAGGTACCGTATTGCTTAAGGTTATTGATCCGGAAACAAATGCCGTAGTTTTAACTAAAAAGACAGATACCGCGCATTTTACAGAAGGCAAGCCGTTTCAATGGTGGTTCACATTCGCGGCAGCACAAAAAAAATCTTATATAGTTGCATATGTTTTTACCGATAAAAAATCCGGAAAATCAATTTATGATAGAGAAACTACACCTTATATGTTAACCCCGGCGGTATCAAAACTTCCAAAAATTAATGGTGCTTCTATATTTGGCGCCCGGCCAGGCCATCCTGTGTTGTACCTGATACCGGCCACGGGCCAAAAGCCTTTAAAATATAAAGTTCAGGGCTTGCCAGAAGGTTTAACGCTTGACGCTGCAACAGGTATTATCACCGGCACAATAGATAAAAAAGGTTCTTATCCGCTGGTATTTACAGTGACTAACAGTAAAGGCAGCGACACTAAAAAATTTACATTGGCCATTGGCGACAATATTGGCCTTACCCCGGCGCTTGGCTGGAATAGCTGGAACGCCTGGGGCCTTAGCGTTAATGATGCGAAAGTACGTACGTCGGCCCGCGAAATGGCCGAGAGATTAAGCGCGCACGGTTGGGCCTACATCAATATTGATGATGGCTGGGAGGCCGAAGAGCGCGCCGCTAACGGAAAGATCGCTACCAACAGTAAATTCCCGGATATGAAGGGGCTGACCGATTTTGTACATGGTTTGGGTTTACGCATGGGCATCTATTCGTCGCCGGGTACCCGTACCTGCGGCGGCTACTTAGGTAGTTGGCAGCATGAAGATGATGATGCACAATCATACGCCGATTGGGGAATTGATTATTTAAAATACGATTGGTGCTCATACGGCCAGATAGCTCCGCAAAACCCCAATCTTGACGAAATGAAAAAGCCATACCTGGTTATGCGCAAGTCGCTTGATAAAGCTAACCGTGATATTATGTTTAGCTATTGCCAGTACGGTATGGGCGATGTATGGAAATGGGGCGCAGAGGCCGGCGGTAACAGCTGGCGCACAACCGGCGATATAACCGATACCTGGAGAAGTATGTCTGAAATTGGTTTCAAACAAGATCCCGCTGCTCCGTATGCAGGTCCCGGTCATTTTAATGACCCGGATATGCTGGTGGTTGGTAAAGTAGGCTGGGGCCCTGCCTTGCATAACACCCGCCTGACTTTCGACGAGCAATACACCCACATCAGCTTATGGAGCCTGCTGGCTTCGCCGTTATTAATAGGCTGCGATATGGGTAACCTTGACCGCTTTACGTTAAGCCTGCTTACCAATGACGAAGTATTAGCTATTGACCAGGATGCTTTGGGTAAAAGCGCCCGCCAGTATGGCGATAAAGAAGGTGTACAGGTTTGGGTAAAAGAGATGAAAGACGGCAGCAAAGCAATTGGCTTGTTTAACACATCAAATAAATATCAAACCCTTAGCTTAAGCGCTAATGATCCGGCGATAAAGGGCTATACAAAATTCAGGGATGCCTGGCGCCAGCAAAATATCCCGGCAGTAAGCGGCAAGGTTGCGCCACATGGTGTATTGTTGGTTAGGGTTTCTAAATAGTTTTTTAAGTATCAGGTGTATAGTATATAGTAGCAAGACAATTATTTATAATATAAAGTCTTGCTACTAACTACTTGCTACTAATTTCGCACATTAAAAAATACAGTTACCTTTGCGCCAAATGAGCAGAGGAGCAAAAAACCAGGTTTTCGGGGACGTTACCATTATTGATATTGCCGAAGAAGGCAAAGGTGTAGGCAAGGCGGATGATTTTGTATTGTTCGTGGAGAAAGCCGTACCCGGCGATGTGGTTGACGTACAGGTTTATCGCAGCAAGAAAAACTTTGGTGAAGCAAAGATCATCGATCTGAAAAAAGCAAGCCAATATCGTGTTGATCCGTTCTGCGAACACTTTGGCACCTGCGGCGGCTGTAAGTGGCAACACATGACCTATGACGCGCAGCTGCAGTTTAAACAAAAATCGGTAGCAGATGCGTTAAGCCGCCTGGCTAAAATTGAAGTGGACGGGATGCTGCCCATAGTTCCCTCGCCAGCCGATAGGTATTACCGTAATAAATTAGAATTTACCTTTAGCAATAAGCGCTGGCTATATGACGGCGAGAACCGCGAGGACGAAACACTGAACATGAACGCGCTGGGTTTTCACATTCCCGGCAGGTTTGATAAAATTTTAGATGTAAGGCACTGCTACCTGCAGGCCGATCCATCAAACGAGATCCGTAACCGGATAGATGAGTTCGCCAAGCAAAACGGCTACACGTATTATGACCTACGCAGCCATGAGGGCAATTTGCGTAACCTCATTATCCGGACATCATCAACCGGCGAGTTAATGGTTATTGTTGTTTTCGCTTACGCGGATGAAGAAACGGTGAATAAACTGATGTCGTTTGTAGAAGCTGAGTTCCCGCAGATCACGTCGTTACTTTATATCCTTAACGAAAAAAAGAACGATACTATTTTTGACCAGGACGTTATCGCCTGGAAAGGCCCGGAATATATCCATGAAGAAATGACAGGGATCAAATTCCGTATCGGCCCTAAATCATTTTATCAGACCAATAGTATACAGGCTTTGCGCCTGTATGAAATAACCCGCGACTTTGCCGGCTTTAAAGGCGATGAGCTGGTTTATGACCTGTACACCGGCGCGGGAACCATTGCCAATTTTGTGGCCGGGCATGTGCGCGAAGTAGTTGGTGTGGAATATGTGCCGAGCGCTATAGAGGATGCCAAAATAAACAGTGCCATCAACAATATCACCAACACAAAATTTTATGCAGGCGATATGAAAGATGTACTGTCGGCCGAATTTGTGGCCGAACATGGCAAGCCGGATGTGATTATAACTGATCCGCCGCGTGCAGGTATGCACCCGGATGTGGTAGCCCGTTTAATGGAGATCGAAGCTGAAAAGATAGTTTATGTAAGCTGCAATGCGGCAACCCAGGCGCGCGACCTGCTGGTGCTGAAAGAAAAATACGATACGGTGAAGATCCAGCCGGTAGATATGTTTCCGCATACACAACATGTGGAGAATGTGGCGTTGTTAGTTTTGAGATAGCCCACCCAACCCTCCCCGGTAGGGAGGGCTTTAAAAAAATAAAAAATAAATAAAAGTCTCCCCTACCGGGGGAGATTATTCACAAGGTGTTGGTTTCTTATGGTGTTCATGAGGGCTGCGCCGTTTAGAGGGGGCTTATGGAACCGGAAGAATTGCTTAATGAGGGGCGCGGAGAAGCGCAAAAGCCTGCGGCTGATAGCCCGCTGGTAAGTTTACGCCGCGATTTGAAAATGTTTAGCGAATCGATACACGAAGTAGCGGTAGAGATTATGGTGGAAGGGCTGTCTAAATATCCCATCTTTGTGGCGCATCAGCATGAATTAAAGCTGGGCGAGCTGATACTGGACCGGGTTGAACTGGGAGCTGAATGGAGTATCCATGCCTCAACCCTCGAAGAATTTTTAGAAATAGGCATTGTTAAAGCCGAACTTAAACAGCGATTTATTGATACCTACAAAAGTCCCAAAGATTTTATGTGTGTATTTGTAGTGGTGCCAGAGGGTGCGAATTTTGTGTTTGTACCGTATGAATAAGGAATAAACATATTTAATATATTTACCAAAGTATTGGCCCGTGCGATTCCCCTCTTTAGAGGGGGGCAGGGTGTGTGTCACTAAGCGTATAACACACCCCTGCTGCCACGCAAGCCAGCGCTCCCCCTCTCAAGAGGGGGATTTATACAGGCAGCAATGGAAGACAAAGAACTACTGATATTAAACAAGCAGCAAATACAGCAAAAGATTGACCGTATTGCTTACCAGATTCTTGAAGACAACTTTGATGAACAAGAGATCATTATTGCGGGTATGCTGCCGCGCGGTGGTTTCCTGGCCGCCCGCCTGAAAAAAGTGTTGGACGAAATTGCCCCGTTTAAAAGCAAGGTACTTACCATTGATGTTGACCGCTTTAGCAGCAGCCTGAATGCTAAAGTAGATCTTGACATACAGCAATGTAATGACAAGGTAGTTATCCTGGTAGACGATGTACTTAACAGCGGCAAATCGCTGGCTTACGGTTTTGGCGTTTTCCTTGATGTTCCGCTTAAAAAATTACGCACTGTTGTATTGGTCGATCGCAACCACAAAAACTTTCCTGTCACTACCGATTATTCGGGCATCGCGCTATCTACCATCATCAAACAGCATATCGATGTAAAGCTGAGCGAGACCGGCGAAGAAGATGCCGTGTATTTACGGTAGCAGCATAATAAGTAGCTATCTTTCAAAAAAGTGCGTATTTTGGTCTAACCAATTCAGACCCATCATGAAACGCCTTTCCTTATTATGCTTGTTAGTTTTCGCGCTATCAACGCTTTCTTTGCATGCGCAACAAACAAAAATAGAATGGGATGAATGGGGCGTTCCGCATATCACGGCAGCTACCGAAAAAGAACTGTTTTTTGCACAGGGCTGGGCACAGATGCAGGCGCACGCCAACCTGATATTGAAACTTTACGGCATATCCCGCGGCAAAGCCGCTGCCTATTGGGGACCGCAGTATGAAGAGTCGGACAAGTTGATCCACAATCTGAATTTTCCGCACATCGCGTCTGCCTTTAATCAAACGCAAAAGCCCGAGGTTAAACTGATGATGTCCGCATTTGCAGCGGGGTTGAATGCCTACGCCAAAGCGCACCCCGAAGCGATAGACAAGGACAAACAAGTGGTATTGCCGGTTAGCGCCAATGACATCAATATGCATAGCCTTTTTATTTTTGTGACACGTTTTACAGGTGGCGGCGAGCTAGGTCAGGTTGCTAATTGGCAGGATGTGGGATCAAACGCGATGGCCATTGCGCCAAAAAGATCAGCATCAGGCAATGCTATGCTGGTGCAGAACCCGCACCTGCCTTGGGGTGAAGAATTTACATGGTTTGAGTCGGGCCTTAACTTAAATGGCAAACTAATACACGGCGCCAACCTGGTAGGCATGCCCGGCATTGGGATTGGATTTAATAAAGATCTGGGTTGGACGCATACCAACAACACGCTGGATAATGCCGACTCGTTCGAGCTCACCCTTAAAGACGGCGGTTATCTGATGGATGGCAAAAAACAAAACTTTATGGTCCGTGCTGATACCATTTGGGTAAAACAACCGGATGGCAGTTTATTGCCAAAGCCGTTTAAGTGTTATGATTCTGCTTTTGGCAATATCTTTAAAATGGGCGGCAAAAAAGCGCTGGCCATTAAAATGGCAGGCATGGACTGCCCAAACGCCTGCTTGCAATGGTGGAAGATGGCCAACGCCGAAAACTTTGAGCAGTTTACAGCCGCTTTAAGAATGCAGCAGATCCCCTTCTGGAACATTACTTATGCTGACAAGCAGGGCAATATCTTTTACCTGTTTAACGGCGAGGTGCCCAAACGGGCTTATGGCACATTTGCCGATTGGGACCGTTTGATCCCCGGCACTTCATCAAGAGATATATGGAAAGGCTATTTTACTTATGACGAATTGCCAAAATTAAAGAACCCGGTTTCAGGCTGGTTGCAAAACACCAATGACCCGCCATGGACCTGCACTTTGCCGCGCGAAATAGACAGGAAAAATTACCCAATATATATCGCTCCCGACCAGATAACACTCCGCACACAGCAATCAGTTAATATGCTGATGGCTGATAAAAGCATCACGTTTGAACATTTGCTCGACTATAAACTGTCTACCCATGTTTTATTAGCCGATAGGGTGCTGGATGATCTGCTGGCAGGCATCGACAATAATTCGTCACAGATCTTGCAGGAAAGCAAAGCAGTATTAAGCAAATGGGACCGCAAAGCCGACGGCAATAGCAAAGGGATGTTGCTTTTTTATACCTGGGCAGAAATGTTCGACTACAACAATGACCGTAATTATACCGTCCGTTGGGACCGCGACCATCCCAATACCACGCCCAAAGGCATTCTGGATAAAAAAGTCGCGTTGGTATTGCTGGAGAAAGCAGCCAATACGGTAAAAACAAATTTTGGCGACCTGGCTACTACCTGGGGAACATACAGCCGTTTAAAACGTGGTAATATTGACCTGCCGGCAAATGGCGCTACCGGGAATATCGGCGTTTTCAGAGTGGCTAATGTAAGACCAGTCAGCCCGAAGATGGGCGTGGTTGCTTCAGGCGATTCGTATGTTGGCGTGGTTGAATTTGGTAAAAAGATCAGGGCCAAAGTACTATTAAGCTACGGCAATTCGTCCCAAAAAAACTCGGTACATAATGGCGACCAGCTTAAACTTTTCTCCGAGAAAAAAATGCGCGACGCTTTATTTTACCCCGAAGATTTGAAGGGGCATATTGACTTTACGGAGTCGAAACTGGGTGAAACTTTTGTGAAATTAAATAAATGATTTAGAATTATTATTTTTGTATAAATACATACGCGTATGTCAGCTGCTGAAGTAAAACAAACCAAATTGAGCCTGATGGCATGGATAGAACAATTATCAGATGCCAGCACCTTAACCTTTTTAGAAGGATTAAAAGATTCGCGATCTACCGATGATTGGTGGGGAAATATGACGGAAGGACAAAAACGACATATCAATGAAGGTTTAGCGGATGCGCAAGATGGAAGGACTGTTTCATCTGCTGAGTTTTGGGCCAGGCTGAAAAATGGCTGAAAATCCTTTTAGTGTTATTTATACAGATCGCTCGGTCAAAGATTCTTTGGCGATAAAGAATTTCATACCATAAGATTCACACAACGGGAAGTAAACAACTTCTACAAAATGCTTGAGAATTTTGAAAAGGTTGTGTCTGTTTTTCCTGAGATTTACCCTAAAAGTGTATTAAGTAAAAATATTCATCGAGCCGTTTTGAGCAAGCAGCTTTCAGTATTTTATACTGTTACAGGAGATGAGATTTCTGTTGTTGGTATTTTAGATAACAGGATGGATCAGGATAAATGGCCATCATAAAAAAGACTTGCGAAGTTTTTAAAAACTTCGCAAGTCTGATGATATATTTTCTAAACCGTCAACTTCTTATACTTGATCCTCTTAGGCCCGATATCGCCCAACCGTTTTTTGCGATTCTCTTCGTAGTCGGAGTAATTACCCTCGAAGAAATAAACCTGCGAGTTACCCTCGAACGCCAGTATATGTGTACAAATACGGTCAAGAAACCACCTGTCGTGGCTGATGATCACGGCGCAGCCGCCAAAGTTTTCCAAGGCTTCTTCTAACGCACGTAAGGTATTTACGTCAATGTCGTTGGTAGGTTCATCCAGCAGCAATACGTTGCTTCCTTTTTTCAGGGTGATGGATAAATGCACGCGGTTACGCTCGCCACCGGACAATACGCCAACTTTTTTCTGCTGATCGGCACCGTTAAAGTTAAAGCGCGATACATAAGCGCGTGAGTTTAACAGACGGTTGCCCACTATAATGGTTTCCAGGCCGCCGGTTACGTTTTCCCAAACAGATTTATTGGGGTCAAGGTCGTCATGCATCTGGTCAACATAACCCAAGGCTACAGTTTCGCCCACGCGGAACGTTCCTGCATCCGGTGTTTCCTGCCCCGTTATCAGGCGGAACAAAGTTGTTTTACCCGCGCCGTTTGGCCCTATAATACCCACAATGCCGGCAGGCGGTAAAGAGAAACTCAGGTTATCAAACAGTAATTTATCGCCGTAGCTTTTGCTTACGCCATTGGCCTCAATAACCACGTTACCCAAACGCGGGCCGGGTGGAATAAACAGTTCCAGTTTTTCTTCGCGTTCTTTTGTTTCTTCGGATGCCAGTTTTTCATAATTGCCCAAACGCGCCTTTGACTTGGCGTGACGGCCCTTTGGCCCCATGCGTACCCATTCCAGCTCACGTTCCAAAGCTTTTTGGCGCTTGCCCTCGGTTTTCTCTTCCTGGGCCAAACGTTTTGATTTTTGGTCCAGCCATGACGAGTAATTGCCTTTCCACGGCAACCCTTCGCCGCGGTCAAGCTCCAGGATCCAGCCGGCAACATTGTCCAGGAAGTAACGGTCGTGCGTTACCGCTATAACGGTGCCTTTATATTGTTTTAAGTGCTGTTCCAGCCAATCTATCGATTCGGCATCAAGGTGGTTGGTAGGCTCGTCCAGCAACAAAACATCGGGTTCTTTTAACAACAGGCGGCATAAGGCCACACGGCGGCGCTCACCACCTGATAATACCGAAATTTTAGTATCAGGCTCGGGGCAACGCAACGCGTCCATCGCACGTTCAAGTTTGGTGTCAAGCTCCCACGCGTTTACGGCGTCTATCTGATCCTGCAGTTCGCCCTGGCGCGCCATCAGCTTGTCCATTTTATCGGCGTCCTCATAATATTCAGGCAGGCCAAATTTCTCGTTGATCTCTTCGTATTCTTTTAGCAGGGCGGTGGTTTCGGCTACACCTTCTTCCACGATCTCACGCACGGTTTTTTCAGGATCAAGCTCGGGTTCCTGGCTCAGGTAGCCCACGCTGTAGCCCGGCGAAAAAACTACCTCGCCGATATTGGTTTTATCTATGCCTGCAATGATTTTTAGCAGGGACGATTTACCCGAACCGTTTAAACCGATAACGCCGATCTTGGCGCCATAGAAAAACGACAGGTAAATGTTTTTTAATACTGTTTTTTGCGGGGGATATACTTTACTTACCCCGGCCATTGAAAAAATTATTTTTTCGTCTGCCATGTATTTAATGAGTGATTGAGTGAATTATTGAATTCGATAGGTAAATATCGGTGCAAATATGAACAATAGCAATGCCAAGTGCAAACCTTAGTGGTGGTAATAACCAAATTCTAAGCGAAACCTGTCATTTACAAGTTGGCGCTGTTACACTTGGTGGCAGTACGCTATCTTGGCACTATAAATCACATATGTGTTTACAGCAACAGATAGTATTTAACTTTTTTTAACGCGGCATAAATCTAAATATTCGATAATATTTAGTTATCATTGAAATGAAAAACATTCTAAACTTATCACCACATGCGTCTGCCAGTTATAGTTAACCAGCTAATTATATCTTTTTGCCTGCTTATGGCGTCAACGTTTAGCGTATCGGCACAAAAAATTATTAAGGTTGATTCCAGTCATGTAATGACGCTGCGGATAGATCCGTCAAACGCCATGGGCGGTAATGTAGCTGATGTTTTTACCGAAATTAACTACATCCCGCTTGAAACTACCGACGAAAGCCTTTTTGGCAGTATAACCAAATTAGAAATTACCGACGATTACTATATCATCCTTGACCGTAACACCCGCAGCATACTTATTTTCACGAAGGCCGGTAAATTTCATGCCAGGATCAAAAGCAACGAGGGTAAAAATGCCATATATGAATTCTCTATAAATAAATGGAAAAAGCAGATCATATTTAGCAAGGACGGCTATAAAAACATGACTTTTTGTGATTATGACGGAAAAGTGATCACAACCGCGGCATTAGGCGGCGAAACAGCTAAAGACGAGATCAACACGGATGATTTCCATTACTTTGCGCCCGATAAGGGGATAGCAACCCATTATTATAACGATATAGACAGTACATCAAAGTATTATAAAACCTTCTCAAAATCATTGATCCTATACGGTAATACTAAGCATAAGGTTTATGCGCAGGGACTTCCATTTAAAAAGGCCGAAAGTAAGTTAGATATACTAAATAGTGGTAATAGCAGAGGCCCGTTAACCAATGCCGGTGTAGATACTGTTTTTTTTTATGCTAAAGCTTATAATTATAGCCTTTTTACCATAACGCCAAACACTATAAAATATTCCTATCAGCTGGTCTTCCCGTTATACGCGTCACTTCCTCTTGATTTTTCTACCAATCCAATTTATAATCAAAAGCGCATAGAGTACATCGAGAAACATACCAACGCTATATTTAGTATCAGCAATGTTTGCAAACCTGGCGATAACCTTCTTTTTAAAGCCAGTATATATGGTTCAACTAAAGAAGATAACCTGATATACAATTTAAAATCAGGGACCTTAGTAGCTTATCAACATATCCAACCAGATGCAAAATCGTTTTTTCTGCCTATTTCTGAAGATAGCTGGAACTTTACCGGAATAGCAGCATGCCAGGGGGGGTATATTTATACCAGCTTATCGTCATTAGCCATGTTTAAGGCCGATGAAGAAAATAAAGAAAATAAAGATAATAAAGAGATTAAAAATGTAGGCTATACCCCAGCCTTAACCCAGTATTTTAAAAAAGGAAGCAGAAAAGATAACCCCTGTATCATTCAGCTTAAACTAAAGGATGATCTGTAATCATTCGTATAATTACTAACTAAACCAACTAACACAATTAGCGTGAATATAAAATTTAAGCTGGTCCTGGCTTTCATGGCAGTTACTCTTGGGGTTAACACCACTTTTGCTCAAAAAACAGATACGGTAAACGTAGGTGTCGTAACCGGTTTGTTAAGAGATAGTGTGCATAATTATGTTATGCAATCTGCAACGCTGTCTGTTTATAAAGTGAAAGGCGATGAGTTGATAACCTACCAGCTATCAAACAACTTTGGTAAATTTCAATTTAAAGAGCTGCCGGTTGGCATTCCGTTGCGGGTTTTAGCAACGCATGTGGGTTACATATCAACAAAAAAAGAATTTACCATATCGCCAAAAACAAAAACAATAGACCTGAAAACGATGAATATGGATCGGATAGATCTGTCGCTAAAAGAAGTAATTATTTCGGCTACCCAAGCACCCATGCAAATGCATGGCGATACCCTCGAGTTTAACGCAAGCGCTTTTAAGCTGGACAGCAACGCTGTGGTTGAGGACCTGCTGCGTAAACTGCCTGGCGTAACTGTATGGAGCGATGGGGTTATCACTGTAAATGGCAAGAAAATTAACAGACTATTGGTGGATGGTAAAGATTTTTTTGGCGGCGACACTAAAATAGCGCTTCAAAACATTCCCAAAAATTCGGTACAGAAAATACAGGTTTATAAAAATAAAGAAGATGTAGATCCGGTAAACCCTAAAACCAACATGAATATCGTGCTTAAAAAAGACAAGAAGGACGGTTTCTTTGGCAAATTTGGCGCAGGTTACGGCACTGATAAAAGGTACGCTGCCGACGGTATGATAACTTATTTTTCGCCTAAGACACAACTAAGTGTGGTAGGCGCGCTTAATAACGTTAATAAAACCGCAAATGACGTACGCACATTGATGGAGTTTAACTCTTTTCAAGGCGAAGGGTTAAATAACGATTACCATAGCGACTTTACAAAGCAGGGACTAAATATTTTAAAGGCTGCCGGTGTTACCTTTTCGCAGGATTTTAGTAGTGATGCTGACACAAGGCAGCCTTATTATAAAACCAATTTGTTAAAAAGCGAGCTTTTTTTAAGCGACGCAGCTAATAAGGAGTTGAGGCAAAGCCAAACCACCGTATCGCTGGGGGATGCAAACAATTTGCTGCAAACGTCTAATTCAACTAATAATGGCGATGCTTATAGCCAGCGGTCAAGCGCAAACTACGACAAACGTTTTGAGCATAGCTCGTTGTCGGCATCCTTTAATCTTACACATAA
>JAQBOP010000175.1 GCA_028287975.1 Mucilaginibacter sp.
AAGAATTAGTTAATTGTTCTATTTTTTTATGCCGTGCCGACTGCTGAAGAAACACTTCAAGTTCCTTCAATTCTTCTTCAGTAGCAGATTTGTCAAGGCTTTTGGCCATCAGTTCAATAAATCTTGATTTTCCCATAGTATCCGGATCTGATATAAAGACACGGGCTGTTAATGTTTTTCCTAAAAGAAATGAAAATAAATTCTGCAGGGATAACAGTTCTGTGAAACAGGAAGATCAATTACTTTATGAAGTTCTCAATTTTAGTAAGCGCGATGGCTAACTGGGCAAAAACCGTTTTGTTTGACAGGTTAAGGATGTCGGCCACCTCTTTGCATGTTAGCCCATCTTCTTTAACCATTTTAAAAATGAGCTTACACCGTGGGGGCAGGCTATTAACTGATTTGAGTATTTCTGTTTGGAGTTCTTTGCTGATGAGTAACTGGGCCGGATCCGGAGAGAAGTGGAAATAAAAGTTGTCTGACAAGTTAAGTTCTTTATTCTTTTTAGATGAAGTACTTCTGATATGGTTTAAACAGGCATTTTTTACCGATACATATAAATACACGTGTATATTACGGATCTGATCGAGGGTTTTGCGGTTGATCCACATCTTTAGAAAAATATCGTTAACAATTTCTTCACTTGTTTCCTTATCGTTTAAAAACGAATAAGCAAACCGGCTAAGCTTACGGATTTGCTGTTTGTAAAGCTCATTAAATGCAGATTCGTTGTTATCAGACTGAATTAAATGTACAAGCTCCTGGATATTCAAGTTGCGTTAATTAGGGATCAGTTTTAACAACAGAATTGTTACAAAGTAAAGGTAGGTAATATTATAAGAGATATAAATACCAATTTCCTTTTGAATAGTATGTAAAAAAAAATGTAGTCGATTATCGCGATAACGAAAGCACCCAGGCGCTTCCGGTACTTGCAGAAAACCACCCTCCAGTCCTCTCAGCCAAAACGGATACTAAGTCCTATCATTTGAACGATACAAATGCCCCAGGGTTTCAGCCGATCTCTTTATGCGTCAGATGCTGCTTCCGGCTCCTCTCAAAACCTCGTACGTCCGCGGTGGTAATTCCGTAATTTCTTTGTCGATGACCACTTTCTATTCATTTTCACGGACGCAATGGTCAGTAAAAATCAATAATTGAATAAACAATAACAATTATTTTTGAATTTTATTCTGTTTATTTTGTTCATTTTTAATTTTAACGTTAGAAATTACACATTTATCATATAATTTTTTAGTTATATTTTCATTTTATTAAAAATAAAATGGCTTTTAAATAAAAAATTAATAAAAAATATGTTTTATCATTAAAATCAATATTATTTTACTCCATTTTTTATTAAATTTATATCGTTTACCAAATGTTTTAATAACATTGATTAAAAAATCGTCTTAGTTTAGTTAATTTAAGCAAAATGGAGTCGTTCAAAAAGCTTTCTGACGAAAAACTGGTTGCTCTAATTGCAGAGAACAATAACAAGGCATTCCACGCATTATATAACCGGTATTGGGACAGGATGCTGGTAAAAGCTTTCACTCTTCTGCAATCGCATGACCTGGCAGAAGAAGTTGTTCAGGATGCTTTTATTAACTTCTGGCGCCGTCGCCATACCGTTACGCTTAAATACAGCTTTCATACCTATATAGCCTCTGTGGTAAAGTACGAAGTAATGGCCAAATTAGCCGGCCGCGACAAGCAACCACTTTATATTGATGATATCGCCTTCGTTAATCCTGCCGATCACTCAACCCAGCAATGGCTTGATTTTGACGAGTTGAAAAGCCGGATTGAAACTACTATACATACCCTGCCCGATAAATGTCAGCTGGTATTTAAACTAAGCCGCGAAGAAGGGCTAACCGCGAAACAAATCTCAGATTCGCTTAACATCTCTCACAAAACTGTCGAGGCCCATATCTCTAAAGCTATAAAAATACTGCGCGTCAGCCTGAGCAGTTTCTTCATTTAATTTCATTGTGATATTTATGAGTATTTGTTCATTTAGTTAAATAGATGGCAACATTGCTCTACTCTTTTTAGATATTTTTTTATTAAAAATAACATTTTGTTAAAAATATTTTAATATCCACTAAGGGTATGGCTATGCTTTTACACGCTATGATATAAATACGACTACAAATGCAAAATCTATCTACAGAGAAACTGCAGGAATTATCGGCTAAATGGTTAAAGGGAACCATTACCGCTGAAGAACTTGAGCTATTGGAAGAGTGGTATAACCGGGAACCAAGTAATGTTCACTGGCAGGCAGGCGATGCAGACGTGGAACAACTAAGAGAAAGATTACTCTATAATATAGATATAGTACGCGAAGAGGACGTACCTGTACGGCGGCTAATAACTACGCCCAGACTACTTAAAGCAGCCGCCATATTGGTTTTTGTGCTGATAGCTGCCCTTTATTATAAAACTACCAAACCTGTAATGGTAGCCAATAATTTAAAGCCAAAGCCAACAGAAGCGCCAAACAGTAATAAAGCCGTGCTGACTTTGGCCAATGGCTCAAAAGTAGTGTTGGATAACGCGGGTAACGGCTTAATTGCCAAACAAGGCAATACACAGATCAAAAAAACACAGGAGGGTAAACTTATCTATAATAATAACGATCAGACTGCGACAGCTGCAATACCTGAAATTAATACGATAAGCACACCGGCCGGCGGCAAGTACCAGATCACCCTGCCCGACGGAAGTAAGGTTTGGCTTAATGCATTAACCGCTTTAAAATTTCCGACCAGTTTTAAAGGTAAGGAACGGGTGGTTGAACTAAATGGTGAGGCCTACTTTGAAGTCGCAAAAAATAAAGAAATGCCCTTTAAAGTTAAAATGGCCAATAATACCACTATACAGGTTTTGGGGACGCATTTCAACATAATGGCTTACGCTAACGAGAGCAGCATTAAAGCTACTTTGTTAGAAGGATCAATAAACGTGCAAAAGGGAAACCTGAGCAAAATGATGGTACCGGGCCAGGAAGCTAAAATAACCGACGAGATAAGCCTTAAACCAGTTAATACTGAAGAAGCCGTAGCCTGGATGAATGGACTGTTCAGTTTTGATCAGACCGACATCCGCACGGTATTAAGACAAATAGAACGCTGGTACAATGTTGATGTGGTTTATGAGGGCCCGGTGCCTGACAACAAGATCACAGGATATATATCGCGAAGCTCGAATTTACCGGAAGTTGTAAAAATGCTTGAACTGAGCGGCGTTAAAATAACGATTGATGGAAAGAAAATTAAGGTGTTTAATAATTAATCAAAAGAAATAACTATGGGACCATGAACTGAAAAAAGCTCATAAAAAAAACCGGGGTCGTACCACCGCCCCCGGCTTAATGATTGAGGGTAAACAAAATTCCGTCTTAAGCAATCTAATATTCAACCCTAAAACAATGCAAAACTATGCAATTAAATGCTACTTGCGAAAACGACCGTGTAAAATTTTACAAAAGGTTAAAAACTGTTTTACGCTCAAAGATACGCCCGGCGTATCTGTCAGAACAGGATAAGGCACCCGCCGGGCCCGGAACAACAAATATTAAGTATAAAAAAGCTATTACATACTTAATACAGGCCATAGCAGGATTTAATATTAATAAGAAATTACTGTTACAGATGAAGATAATCGTCGCACTGTTATTTGTGGGTTTTATGCAGGTACACGCCAGTACTTCTGCGCAAAACGTTACAATTAACCAGCGTAACACGTCAATAGAAAAGATCCTGACCGAAGTAAAGAAGCAAACCGGGTACCTGTTTGTGTATAATCCTGAATGGATCAAGCTGTCAAAAAAGATAGACATCAACGTGAAGAACGTTCCGCTAAAGGACGTTCTCGACCTGTCTTTTGCTGATCAGCCTTTAACTTATACTATTGTCGACAAAACAATTATTGTGCAATTAAAAAAACAGCCGGTATCTACTTATGTGGAGCCGGTTGACGTTAACGTGCAGGGCCAGGTAAAGGATCAGAAAGGTGAGCCCCTGCCGGGTGTTACCGTTATGGTTAAAGGTACCACCATAGGTACCCAAACCGACGTTAACGGAAACTTTGCATTAAAAGTGCCCGATAAAAGCACCTTGGTTTTTAGCATGATAAGCTATAAAACCCAAAGCGTAAACATCGACGGTAAACGTGTATTTAACATTGTTTTAGACGAAGCACAAAGCCAGTTAAGCGAAGTTGTAGTTTCCGGCTATACCACTCAAAACAAGGCGGAGTTTACCGGATCGGCAGCGCACATAGGGGCCCAGGAAATTTCGAACAAGCCGGTGCAGAGTTTTGAGCAAACGCTGGCGGGGCAGGCGGCAGGTGTTAACGTAATACAGCCAAGCGGCGTGCTTAACAATAGCCCGGTGTTTCGTATAAGGGGTTTTAACTCTATATCGCTGGGCTCTTCCCCGCTGATTGTAGTTGATGGTGTGGCCCTGTTTACAGGCACCGCCGGATCATTTGCCGCTAACAACCCATTGGCAGATATCAACCCGAATGATATCGAATCGCTTGATGTGTTAAAAGACGCGTCGGCCACGGCCATTTATGGTTCGCGCGCTGCCAACGGGGTAATTGTTATCACTACCAAAAAAGGCAAAAAAGGCACCGCGAAAGCCAGTTATGATGGGTGGGTTGGTTCGACATCGACTTACAATTTACCCAAGGTATTAAATGCCGCGCAATATGTAACCATCAAGAATGAGGCCCTGGTAAACGCAGGCTCTAAACCCGGTTACAGGCTGCAGTATAACGCGGATAGTACCAGTTATATAGACACACGCTGGTATGACTATGCTTATCAGACAGGCATATCGCATAACCATAACCTGAGCTTTAGCGGCGGTACAGACAAGACAACCTATTTTGTTTCGTTAGGCTACAGCAATCAGCAAGGCATTTTGGTTGAAAACACCTTTGAACGTAAAGTTGGCCGCGTAAATGTTGACCATAAGCTAACCAGCAAATTAACCATCGGGAGCAACTTCTCTGTCAGTAACTCCATGAACCGGTCGCCAAGCACAGGGTCACTACCCGGACAGGCAGCGCAGTTAACCGGTTTGGCCCGCGAGGCAATGGTTTTGCCGCCGGTACTGTCCCCTTATAATGCTGACGGATCTTACAATATTGTAAAAAACTCTATCGGCTACGGTGCCGGCGACCCGTCGACCATTACCGGATATTATAACCCGGTTGTACTGCTTGATCTGGATAAATATTCGTCAGAATCAACGGCTATAATAGGTAATGTTTACGGCGAGTTAGAGGTAGTTAAAAACGTAAAACTTAAAACAAACTACGCGTTAGACCAATCTACTATCGAGAATCTGCAATTTACCAACGCCTTGCAAGGGTTTCCCGGCTATGACGCGGGTGGCTCTGCAATAAACGCTTCTACAAAAAACTACCGTTGGGACTGGACAAACACCTTGGTTTATAATCCAACTATCGGCGACAAGCACCACCTGAATTTATTAGGCGGTTACGAAGAAATTAAAACCACAAGTGTTGGCTGGGGCGCTACCCGCACATTGCTGACAGATAGCTATTATAACACATTCCAGGGTGGTTTTACAAATATTTTGGTGTCCGGCAACTCGCAGGGTGATAACAGGTTCCGCTCTTTGTTCAGTAACGTTTTTTATGATTACGATAAAAAATATCTGTTAAGTGCCAGTTTCAGACGCGATGGATATTCGGGTTTAGCGCTGGGGCATAAATACGGTAATTTTGCGGGCGGATCTGTTGGCTGGAACGTATCTGACGAAGACTTTTATAAAAGTTTATCTATTGCCAGCGTAATTACCTCGTTAAAATTGCGGGGCAGCTACGGACAGGTCGGTAATATCAACCTGGGTAACTATCCGTCATTATCCTTGTACGGTTCTGGCTTATATGGTACCATATCAACACTTGCTTACAGCCAGACAGGTAACCCAGACCTGCACTGGGAAACCAGTAAAAAAACAGATGTAGGCATTAACGCCGGTTTGTTTGACAACCGCATAACAGTAGATATCGATTATTTTAACAACAATATCGATGGTTTGATCCTTGCCGCTGCGCAAGCTCCGTCAAAAGGGATTCCCGGCAACTCTATCACTACAAATATCGGCTCCATGTACAACCGTGGGGTCGAGATCAGTGTTGATGCTCATATTATCAACAAAGGCCCTTTTAAATGGAATGCTAACGTAAACTTCAGCACACTTAAAAATAAAGTTACGGCACTGGCCAGTGGTGTGCCTATTTACGGCACAGGCCTCGACCCATCAAACATTACTACCGTAGGCGCTTCATTGGGTTCGATATTCGTGGTAAAAACCACAGGCGTTAATCCCGCGAATGGCCAGCGTATGTACATTAACCGTAACAACCAGATCGTGCAGTACAATTTCACGGCAACTCAAAAATGGACCTATCTTGATGGTTCTCCCGCTCCCGCGATGGATGCCAAAGCTGACGGACGCATTATAGGCCCGTCAATACCGACTTATTACGGTGGTTTTAATAACAACTTTCAGTACAAAAGCTTTGATATGTCGGTTAACATAGGTTTCTCAGGCGGTAACAAGCTGTATAACGGCACCAAAACTACTTTAATGGATGGCCGCTTTTATAACAATAGCGTAGATATCCTGAACAGATGGACCCACCCGGGCCAGATCACTGATGTACCGCGCGTAGTATTTAACGATAACTTCTCAAGCGGATCGTCGCTGGCTAACACCGCATCGGTTGAGGATGGCGGATTTGTTAAACTCAGAAGCGCGTCGTTGGGTTACAGACTCCCTAAACAATTGGTAAACAAAGCAGGTATCGCGTCTATGCGGATATATGTACAAGGCACCAACTTGCTAACTGTAACCAAGTACACAGGTACAGATCCTGAAGTTTCTTCAAACGGCGACTCGAACGCGGCACCGGGAGTTGAGAAAAACGCGGCACCACAAGCCAGAACAGTAACATTAGGCGTTAACATCGGATTTTAATTAAAAGACAAATGAGAAATACATTATTTAAAATAAAGCGTACCAAAGGCATTTTGGTAACCTTCCTGATATTAGGTCTTACATCTTGTAAAAAGGATTTCCTAAATACGGTTCCGTTAACTGCAATTTCAGATCTGAACGCGTTTGATACCCCGTCCAGAATTTTGGCACAGGTTAACGGCCTCTATACTACCGCGAAAGCCGGCACATTTTTAGGCGGACGGTATATACTGTACAATGAAACTCGTGCAGACGAATTTATACAAACCAAAAGCAATACGGTAACCGGTTTAAACACCTGGAGTCAAAGTGTAAACTCAAGTACTGATGAAGTTGTTGCCACCTGGGCAAACCCTTATACGGTTATAAACGGCGTTAACACTTTTATAGCAGGTTTAACGCTGCATAAATCAGTAATCAGCGGCACTTTGTTTACCCAATATATTGCCGAAGCAAAGTTTTTACGCGCCCTTTGTTATTACGACCTGGTTAAAGTATTTGCAAGACCTTATGCGACAGACGGTGGAAAAAGCCTTGGCGTCCCGTTACGTTTACAGTCGGAAACCGGTCTTGCCAACAACAACCTGGCACGCAGCACAGTAGCCGAAGTTTACGCACAGATAATAAAAGATCTTAACGACGCCGAAACAGACTTGCCCCTTACCTATTCTACGCCGCAATTAAATGCGACCAGGGCGCATAGAAATACCGCCATAGCGTTAAAAACAAGGATCTACTTAACCATGGGCGATTATGCTAACGTGATCACCGAGGCTAATAAAATTGTTTCGACTGCCGCGCCTTACCAAGCCACAAAGGGTGTAAACAACAAGTTGGAAAACAGCCAGGTAGCGGTATTTGCAGGTAGTTATACCGGTCCGGAAGCCGTGTTTTTCTTTCCGTTCTCGCAGGCAGATGCTCCGGGCACCACCAGCGCGCTGGCTTATTTATATACCAATTCGCCCGGTAACGGCGAATACTATTTAAACCCTGCCGGTACAATTGCAAACCCGGTATTTAGTGATACTACCTCTAAAGATACACGAAGAACCCTGGTAGTAGTAAATGGCCCTAATAGATGGTTAAACAAATTCAAATCGGCTTCGCCATACCCGGATTATATTCCGGTTATCCGTTATGCGGAGGTTTTGCTTAACCTGGCAGAGGCATCAGCACAACAGGACGATCTTGTTACCGCCACAAACTTGCTTTACGCGGTTAGGCACCGTTCAGACCCGGCATACACATTTGCACCGGCAGACATCGGCACCAAGGACGCGTTGATCAGCACCATATTGACCGAAAGAAAGATAGAGCTGTTAGGCGAAGGTTTCCGTGTGCCGGATCTGCAGCGTTTGCTGCAACCGCTGCCCGCTAAAACCGCGCCTACAACTTCAGCGCCGGGTGTAGCTGTATCGGCATCAAATTATATCTGGCCGATATCGGTTAACGAAACCAGCATTAACAAACTATGTGTCCCTAACCCGTAATCATTACAAACTAAACTAAAAAGACATACCATGAAACTAAAACTAACCATAATAACCCTGTTGCTTGCCGGCAGCGGGTTAGCATTTGCACAGGGAGGCCGTGGCAACGGTGGTGGAGAAAGGGGCCAGAACAGCGGCCAGCCAGCCACATCAATAGCTGCCGTTACGCAAAATATGAAAAAATTTGAGGGCTTTTTTAACTTTTATTATGACGAAAAGACCGCCCGTATTTTATTGGAGATTGACAAGTTTGACAGTGAGTTTTTATATGTAAATACCCTGCCGTCAGGACCAAACCGTGGCAATATCGGCGGTTTCAGGATAGTTAAATTTATTAAAGAAGGCACCAAGGTACTGCTTGAACAACCTAATTACGATTACCGTGCCATAAGTGATAATCCTTACGAGGTTAAAGCCGTAGCTGAGTCTTTCCCGATGTCAATCATCTATGGTTTTGCGCCGTTGGCTGTCGAGGATGGTAAGGTGCTGGTAGACCTTACACCATTCCTGTTCCGCGATACCCATCATATTGCCGAAAGCGCGGCGCGGGGTGAAGCCGGCGGCCGTGGCGGTCGTCGTGGCGCGGCAGCTCCGGGCGGAGCAGGTGCCGGGGTTGCGGGAGGCCGTGGCGGAGCCGGCGGGGCTGGTGGTGGAGCATTTCACCTGGATGAAACACGCTCGTCTGTCTACATTGAAAACACGAAGGATTTCCCTAAAAACAGCGAGTTTGAGGCAATGCTAACCTTTACAGGTACAGGTGGCAGCGAGCGCAGTTTCTTTGGCGGTGGCCCGGGTACGGCGCCGGCAGCACCGGATCCAGGTTCGTTGACCGTGCGTACCCACCAGTCGTTTATTGAATTGCCTGATAATAATTACAAGCCCCGCGAATTTGATCCACGCTCGGGCTTTAATTCTATGGAATATTTTGATTTTGCAACCCCTATAGATCAACCTTTGGTTAAAAAGTACATCCGGCGTTGGAGGCTCGAGAAAAAAGACCCCAACGCCGCGATGAGCGAACCCGTAAAACCTATCATTTACTATGTTGACCGTGGCGCGCCTGCTGATGTTAAAAAAGCGCTTATCGAGGGCGGTTCATGGTGGAACCAGGCTTTTGAAGCAGCCGGATTTAAAAACGCTTTCCAGGTAAAAGAAATGCCTGAGGGTGCAGACCCGATGGATATCCGCTACAGCGTTATCAACTGGGTACACCATCCAACCCGTGGCTTCTCAAACGGTGCTGGTATATTTGATCCTCGTACCGGCGAGATCATTAAGGGTGAAGTAACGCTTACCTCTATGCGCGATCGCCAGGATTTCCTGATCATGCAGGGACTGAACCAGATTTATGGCGATGATAAAAACGCGCCTAAAAAAGCGGTCGAAACAGCACTGACCCGGATCAGGCAACTGGCCGCTCATGAAATTGGCCATACACTTGGTTTTTACCACAATCACATGGGCAGTGCCGAAGACCGTTCGTCTGTTGATGATTACCCTTTCCCTAAAATTACGGTTAAAAAAGATGGCTCGCTTGATGTGTCCGAGGCTTATGCCAAAGGGATAGGCGCTTATGACAAACGTGCCGTTATGTGGGGATACACCCAGTTCCCTAAAGGCGCAGATGAAAAAGCAGGTTTGGAAAAGATCATGCAGGAATCTATTAAAATGGGTTTGGTGTTTATGTTTGATATGGGCGTACACCCTAACTCTGCACAATGGGATAACGGTAAGGATGCCGGTGTCGAGCTAACCCGCTTATTGGATGTGCGTAAACACGCACTGGATGCTTTTTCAGAAAAAGCTATCCCGGTAGGTACGCCTATGTCTACCATTGAGGATGTGTTAGTGCCGGTTTACCTGTTACACCGTTACCAGATCGATGCGGCATCTTACCTTATCGGCGGGCAAAATTTCAGATACGCTTTACGTGGCGATGGTCAGCCTGTTACAGAGATGGTAGATCCCAAAAAACAATGGAACGCGTTTGATGCTTTAATGAGCACATTAAAACCCGAAGAACTGGCAATACCAGAGAAGGTGATCAAAATGATCCCGCCTACGCCGATAGGTTATACCCGCTCCCGCGAAGATTTTGACGGTTATACCGGTGTAACATTCGACCCGATAGGTGCCGCGGAATCAATAGCTGACGCTACGTTAAATGCCTTGTTCGACCCGGAACGAGCGGCACGTTTGATCGAATACCATTCGCGCGAGGAAAGCCAGCCGGGATTGGTACCCGTTATCGATAAAATAATGGAGCAAACCTGGAAAACCCCGACCGTAACCGGTTATAAGGGCGAACTGCAGCGCGTGGTACGCTATACAGCGCTTAAACAATTACTGGGCCTTGCCGCTACAGAAGGCACTGCAAGCAATGTTAAAGCCATCGCGTTATTTAAGGTAGCCGAGTTTAAAAAATGGGCCGAATCAAGTGAGGCATCAGCAACAGACCCATTGTTGAAAGCTGATTATATATATGCCTTACAAATGATAGACGAGTTTGAAAAAGACCCGAGCAAATTTGTTCCGGAAAAGGCAGAGGCTATGCCGGCCGGGGCACCAATAGGATAGTGAAATTGTTTTAATGTGATAATTGTTTGATAAGTTGAGTAGCACATAGCAAGTGCGGACGGGACAACGGAAGAGATTCCTTGTCCCGTTTTTTGTTGCCGTGTTTTTTGAGCGATTGATCAGTTGAGCTAATTATCCTGAAGTTTTTAAGTATTCGTTTGTCCTACCAGCCGGCTATTTGCCCGGAAGCGTTTAATTTATTAGATGACCTCCTTGATGCGGTCATTGATCTTACAGACCATCTCATCCAACTCATGCGCTGACAGATCAATAAACTTGAAATAGTCCTGTTTTTCTTCCTCGCTGTCGCTGGCCCTGACCAGGTCAATCAGCCCCAGGATAGAGGCCAGCGGCCGCCTCACCTCGTGGGATCCCGCCCAGGCAATCTCCCGCAGGATATTGTTTTGCTGTAACAGCGACGCCTCGTTTTCTTTCAGGTCATTAATGTCCTTAATAGCCCCGATCATACGAAGGGGCTTCCGCTCGTCATTATAAATAATATTCGCCTGGTCATAAACATAGCGGTAGTTCTTGTTGCCGCAATCTACCCGGTATTCGCATTCATACTTATTATTCCCTTTTTTGAGTGTTTGGCCCATCGCGTCCGTTAACTTCAGCAAGTCATCCGGATGCACTAAACTGAGCCAGGCCGCAGAAGGATCTTCTTCCTTTGCCATATCAATATTAGCGAAATGTCCATAGCTTTGCGAATAAGATATCTTATTGTGGGCCATGTCAAATTCGTAAAGCATATTCTGAGTGGCGCGTGCAGCCAGTTCATAACGTTCCAGCGCCTGCTGCAACTGGATATCCTTCTGCTTGCTTTCGGTGATATCGGTAAAATAGACCGCGGCGCCATCCTTCGTCGGGTAGCCGACCATCCGGAGCCACTTTCTGAGTACAGGGCTATAGACATCAAACCGCACTTCCGCTTGCTCTTCCAAAACTTTTTTAAAGTTCTCGTAAAAAACCGAATCCATTGGCTGCGGCCAGAGTTCCAGTAGGTTTTGACCAATGATATCTTCTTTTTTAAAGCCCGAAATCTTTTCGTACATGGCATTGGCCGAACGGATATTCCAGGCCCGATCCAATGAAAAAAACGCGTCGCTCATACTGTTCAACATATCTTCCAACTTGAGCAGGTATTCGTTCCGTTCCTCTTCCAGCTGTTTGAGCTCCGTAATATCTTTCGCCCTGACCATCACCATTCCCTCCCGGCCGGAGGTGACCTGGTGCGAACTGATTTGCACCGAAAACAGGGTGCCGTCTTTTTTACGATGGGTCCAGATACCCGAATTATTATAAGTTTCCTGTAAGCTTTTGACCGCAGCATAGAGTTTTTCTGCCTCTTCCGCCGGGCGGATATCAAGAATGCGCATATGCAGGAATTCCTCGCGGCTGTAACCATAATGGGCCACCGCGGCATTATTGACCGCTGTAAAAGCCAGGGTATACCGGTTATAGGTCCACATCGGATCGGGGTTATCTTCAAAATAGCTCCGGTATTGTTTTTCATTTTCCAGCAGTCGTTTATCGTGCAGGCCGATCAGCTTATACATCATCCAGCCGGTCAGGAGCACATAGATCGTTCACTTGACGCTGCTCAGCAACAGGATATCTGAAAACTTCACGGAATTTTGCGTTTCATGCAATAATTTATCGCCCAGATTAACCCACAGTAATCCAATGACGATATAAAGCACGGCGATTTTAACAGCATCAAATCGGGTAGTCAGTTTGTTCATAGTTAGAAAATCCAGGCGATCTGGTGTAGTTAAATATACTTTCTTTTTACGAAACTTTTAATTATTTGTTAAAATTTACTGTTATTTTAGCATAAAAAATTTACCCCTTCTGGATTCCGGGTCACTTTAAATATGTTGCTTAATACGACATTTTAACGTAAAACTTCAGATCCGGCTCATACTTAGTAATCGGATACTTTAAGCCATGAAGTTAGCGTTTAGATCCTCGAAAATAACCCGAAGCCCCGGATTCCGGTGGCAAATAAAATTTTATCAACAAAATAGGATAAATAGATATTTGTGAATTTCTGCTCTTTTGAATTTTAGGGTTATTTAATTTTTTTCAATGGGGCGGAACTTTGCTGTAAAATGGCGCAGGTACTGTGTTTCATAAGTAATTTCAAGACCCTTGATCTGTTCGCGGTTTTTAAATACTTCCACTATTACTTCCGCAAGATAGTCCATATGGCTTTGGGTATACATCCGGCGCGGAAAAGCTAACCTGACCAATTCATTACTGTGGGGAATCAGCTTACCTTGCTGATCATATTTACCAAACATAACCGATCCTATTTCCACGCTTCTGATACCGCCTGTTAAATATAATGCACAGGCCAATGCCTGTCCGGGGTAGTGTTCCGCAGAAATATGAGGTAAAAAACCTTTGGCGTCCAGGTATAAAGCATGGCCGCCTGTAGGTTTCAGGTAAGGGATATTTTCGGCATCCAACTTTTCACCAAGGTAGGCAATGCTGCGGATACGATATTGCAAGTAATCTTCCTTAACAATTTCTTCTAACCCGATAGCGATAGCTTCCAGATCACGGCCTGCAAGGCCGCCGTAAGTTGGAAAACCTTCGTTAATAATTAAAAGATTGCGGCTTTGCTCGGCAAGTTTTTCGTCCCTCATGGCTAAAAAGCCACCGATGTTGGCAAAGGCATCTTTTTTTGCACTCATGGTACAGCCATCGGCAATCGAAAACGTTTCCTGTGCTATCTCTAATACGGTTTTTTCGCCATAGCCGGGTTCTCTTAGTTTGATGAAGTAGCTGTTTTCTGCAAAGCGGCAGGCATCAATAAAAAATGGAATTTGATGCGCGTTACAAATGCTTTTAACTTTTTTAAGGTTAGCCATGCTAACCGGCTGCCCCCCTCCCGAATTATTGGTTATCGTAATGATCACCATGGCTATGGCTGCAGCGCCTTTTTCACTGATAAAGTTCCTTAATTTTTCAATGTCTATGTTCCCTTTAAAAGGCGCTTCGCTGTTCATTTGTTTACCTTCCGCGCAAAGCAGGTCGATACCCTCTGCTCCTGAATATTCAATATTAGCGCGGGTGGTATCAAACAGTGTATTGCTTAACACATATTTACCTGTGCCGCCGGTAAGGGTAAACAAAATATTTTCGGCCGCCCGTCCCTGGTGAACAGGGATAATATGGGGCATACCTGTAATATTATACACAGCCGACTGAAAACGGTAAAAGCTTTCACTGCCTGCATAACTCTCGTCGCCCATCATGATCCCTGCCCACTGGTGGCTGCTCATGGCTCCCGTACCGCTGTCTGTTAACAGATCAATAATTACGTCGCGGGCTTTCAGTAAGAAGGGATTAAAATGCGCGCGCTCTAATAATTCAACACGCTCCGGATAGGTTGTAACATAGATCGGTTCTACCGATTTTATTCTAAATGGTTCAAAAATAGTTTTCATGAAAAAAATATAAGTTATGGAAATAAAAAGATGGACACGTTATCGGGGGATCGTATCAGGAAGGTCTTTTAATTATATTTTTCCAGGCAATTTTCATGAGTAATAAAAACTAAAGATCATATTATTTAATTTAACAATGAAACTTATCATTATTTAGCCGGCCGGCTGCTTTCCGGCAGCATCACAAACCTGATATAATTTATACCCAATAAATATTTCTTCGCGGCTTCTTGTACCATTGCCGGGGTTATGGGATTAACATCGGTTACATAGTTTTTATAACTACCAATGTTTTCCCGGTTGATATTCTGGCCATTGAGGTAGTTGAGCCACCATTGGTTACTGGTAAGCGCGCTTTCATTTACACGCAGCGCTTCTGCTTTCCATTTGTCTACGTTTAGCGCAGGCGGCCCTTGTGCTTTTAATTTATTGATCTCGTCCTGCGCTGAAGCAATGAGTTTATCTACATTCTGCGGGCCGCAACCAAAGTATATACCTAATTTATAGTTTGCATCAGGCCATTTAGCGCTTGACTCAAAGGCATAAGGCGAGTAGACGCCGCTTTCGTCTTCGCGCAATCTTTCTATCAGGCGGATCTGCAAACATTCTTTAAGGGCATCTAAAGCTACTTTGTCCTTTTGTGTGTAATTAAAGTCGCCGGACCATATCAGTTCTACGGTTGCTTTTGGCTCGGTGCCTTTATAAATATTTTTTTCAATTTTTCCTTTTGGCGTTGTTATACCCAAGTCCTTCGCCGCCTGGCTGGTTCCGGTTGCGGGAAGCGATCCCAGGTATTTTTCAAGGAGGGGTTTGATCGCAGCAACGTCAAAACTCCCCACAAACGTAAAAACAAACCCCGAAGCATCGGCAAAACGCTCTTTATAGATCCGGTAACTTTTATCAGGTTCTACCTGGTTCAGCTTTTCAATTGAAGGGCCGGTATAACGAATGTTATGGTTACCCATCACCGCGCTCACCGTATCCTTAAATACACTTGCCGGATCATTACCGCGGTTAACCAACCCCGCCTTTGACCGGTTTATAAAACTTTCAAAGAGATTCTTGTCTTTTCGTGGCTCGGTAATATAAGCATGAAGCAGTGAAAGCGCGGTTTCCAGGTCTTTGGGTGTTGCCCCGCCCCTTACACCTTGCGAGCGCTCATCGATAAAAGGTTGTACGCCCAATTCTTTACCCGTTAAAAATTTATCCAGCTCGGTTACTGAATAATTGCCTGCACCGAAAGAAGAAATGATATTGCCCGCATTTACCGCAGATTGAAAATCAGCGTCGCTGTAAAGAGAAGTACCGCCATTTGAAAAGCCTGTAAAATAGATCTCATTATCCTTAAAATTAGTAGGCTTAAGCAAAACTGTTACGCCATTACCCAGCTTAACTGTCGTAACGCCTGACAAGGTATCCCGGGTTTCGCTTACTACTTTTCCGGGTATAGGGTTTTTTGATAACAATGGCAGGGTACTTACTTCGTCTTTAAAAGGCTGTATATTTTCCTGTTGTACACTTTTTATCCAGCTTAAAAACGTTTGCTCATCCGGCAAACCGGTCTTATCGTTTTCAGGAGCTAATACCAATATATCGCGGTTTTTGTCAGTTATCTGCGCTTTGGCCAATTCATTAACTTCGGCAAGTGTAATGCCCGGCAGTTCGTCGTTGGTTAACGCGTATTCTTTTTCGATACCCGGCGAGGCTATCCCTTTTAAAAAGTACTGCTGGTACTCTTTGACATATTGCTCTGAGTTGGTTTTATGCGTTTCTTTTAACGCATTTTCTACCTGGCTGTGATAAGCCATTTTAGCCCTCACCAGTTCGGTAGTTGTAAAACCAAACCGCTTTACACGTTCTGTTTCACGCCATGCGGCTTTAAAGCCACTTTCCAGTTCTTTTGGTTTTGCAACTAATGAAAGGTCATAAGTAGCAATACCGCCCAAAAAATCACTGGCCGACGCTCCGCCTTGTGCAAAGGGCGGATTGGCCTGGTGGGTCAGTTCATTGTAGCGATTCTGCAACATTTGGTTAAACAGCTCACGAATGATAGAAGCGCGATAATCTGAAGCCGTATGTAACGGAAGTGAAGGATGCTTTATTAATACTTCGGCCACTGTTACAGGCATCTCTTTATCTGTTACGACTAAAAACTGATTGTTGCCCGTTAATGGAACATGGTATTGTATCCTTAGTTTTTCGCCGGCCGGGTTCTTCAAATCACCGAATTTGGCTTTGATATTGGCCTCCATCTCCTTTACATCAATATCGCCCACAATAATAAGCGCCTGCAAATCAGGCCGGTACCAGTCTTTATAAAACCGTTTAATAGCTTCCGGTTTAAAGTTGTTAAGTACTTCGTCTGTACCTATTGGCATACGCACGCTGTACCTTGAGTTATTGAGTAATGTTGGCCAGTATTGCCTTTGCATCCGCTCAGCAGCACCTTTACCCAATCGCTTTTCTTCAAGTACCACGCCGCGTTCTTTATCTATTTCAACCGGATCAAGCGTTGCGTCCTGCGCCCAGTCACACATGATCTGTAAGCCATTTTTTAATATTTCGGATTTATCGGCTGGCAAAGGCAATTGATAAACCGTTTCATCAAAAGAGGTATAAGCGTTAAGATCAGCGCCAAAGCGAATGCCCGATTTCTGCAAATAACCTACCAGTTCGTTTTTAGGAAAATGCTTGGTACCATTAAAACTCATGTGTTCCATAAAGTGGGCCAGGCCACGCTGATCATCAGATTCAAGCACCGATCCGGCCTTATTCACCAGGTACATGATCACACGGTCCTTTGGCTCTTCATTATGGCGGATATAATAGGTAAAGCCGTTGGGCAATTTACCCATGCGTACAGCAGGATCAAGAGCCAATGTTTCACCGGCGGCTTGTCGACCACTTATTGCTTTTTTATCCTGGGCAATTACCGGATTTATATTCCATCCTGTCAGCGCTAACCCTAACACCACAAAAGCCCGGTTAATTTTAGTTGATATCATATTTATAATTTAATTTGTAAGGACAGAACCATAAAAGCTGCCCCGTTAAAGATTCAAATCATCATTAAAAGATTATCTTTTTTTACGGTAGACCAAAAGTGTGGTCCCCCATATCAGTAAAGAAATCGGCAGTATCCCGAAGAAAAACAACCTGATCATAAACAGGCCTTTTACATCGTTACTAACAACGTCCAGGAGTTTCGGCTTGTAAACATCAACCGGGAACTCGCCATAGTTAAGCCAGCTAAACACCTCTGTCATTAAATAAAAGTTAGTAGTAGTTGGGCGCCCCCTGTAAAGCTCGGCCGAACTCATGAAATCCGCATCGCCCGAAACATAGATCCGTTGCTGCCTGTTATTGATCTTCCTGGTTAAAATTAAGGCAAGCGGCATATTCTTCTTGTCCTGTAAAACAGGGACAACATCAAAACCACCCGCTTTTGTATAATTTAAACCGGTTACCCCGGGCATAGAAACAATGGCATTGGCGTCGCTCCACATTTTATATTTTGACGATATCGATGCTGCTTCTTTTGTAAAAGATGCCAGTATAAAATCAGGCGCAAAATCTCTGCTTTTTTCTTTGATCGTATCTATACTTAGTTGTACACCCAAAGTTTGCAGTACAGGATTAACTGCCGGATTACGGCCCGGTTCGCCTGAAACAAGCAGGTTACCACCCCCTGCTATATACTGCTGTATTTTGTCAAGGTCAGTTTTAGTAAACTGCGTTTTAGGGTCTGCTATGCAAAGTATTGTAGTTTTTTCAGAAATTGCCTGGTTCTGCAGGCAAACCGTATCTACATTAAATCCCTGGTTGATCAGCGAATACCTGAAAGACATTTCTTTGGTTGCTGTCCTATAATCGGCATCACCTGCGCGATCAACACTGCGTTCATTATTTCCTGTCAGGAAAGTAAAGGTCGGGATCTTTCCGGGTTCGATCAGGCGTTTAAGGGCAGCTGTAATTTCCTGCTCGCTGGGATAGATCATCATATCGCTAAAATACCGCAGGAAGGTTTTTTGGTCACCATAAGTCAACTGCCTTACCAGCCGGTTTTCTTCCGTGTGCAGGTCAACCATTTTCCTGATTTGGGCAGGTGATGTTAGGGCATTAAAATCAAGCCCCTGTATATCGGCAACTTTGCGGGCCAGTGCTTCATTGCTCAGGCCCGGATTATTTTTGTACAGGCTTGTATTTTTGGCTTTGTCATAATAGTAAACGTAATCCATTTGCAGGCCGGGGATAAAGCGGCGGTATTGCATAAAAGATTTTTCGTCGTCACTCTTGCTCTCTGGCTTACCTAAGTAGTAGTTTTCGTCCAGTACATTGATATAGGTAGTGATCTTTAATGGTTTATCCATTTTTTTTATCAAGGCGATGCTGTTTTTGTGCAACGTGCGGTGATGATTGATGGTCATATCTATATAGCCGGTAAGCGATGGTCTTGAGCTGATATATCCAAACAAACAGCACGCGCCTATGAGCAATGCGTATCGTGCAAACTTCACTTTAAAAGGCTTTGCCTCCCTGTCCGACTGCAATTTTAGCATGGTTAACGACAGGAACAATACGATCACTATCACGAAATAAATAACATCCTCGGTGCTGATAAGACCGTTGATAAACTGCTCGGTGCGGCCGGATATGGCAAGGAAATAAGTAATGTGCCTTACAAGGTCAATACCCTGGAACAGGCCGCCGATAAAATTTAAAACGCCAAGCACAGCAAGGGTGCTAATGGCCGCAACTACCTGGTAAGAGGTAAGGCATGACATAAATAAGCCAATAGCTGCATAGGCGCAAATTAAAAGATACAGGCTAAGCGCCCCCGAGATCACCATTTTGTAATCCATATCGGTTATTGTGTAAGCCGACATCAATCCAAAAACCCCCAGAATACCCAGTAGTATCATGGCATAAGCCATAATGGCCAGGTATTTACCTAAAACAATATCTTTTACTTTTATTGGCGATGAAAGTAAAAGCTTGATAGAGCCGCTATGAATTTCACGACTTATCAACCCCATGGTTAACAAAGGAATATACAGATACAATGTATTTTTTACGCCACCGTAAAAACCATAAGGTCCGGCAAAGATCTTTTCGGTTATCTCTGTAAACTCCTGCCCCATTCTTTGTGCGCGGCCAATCATCTGGAGATATTTTGTCAGATCGAGCGCGGCCTGGATAGGGAAAATAATGAGTACTAACCAAGCTACCGGCGAATAAAAGAGTGTACTCAGCTCATGCCGGGCAATTCTTATAATTGTTTTCATGATTTTATAGATGGGTTAGGTTTGTTATTGGATAATTGTGCAAAAATGGCATCAAGCGAGCTTTTCTCTAAAGTGATCTCTTGTAACCGCCAGCCTTTTGCCACACTTGCTTTTATAATAAATTCGCTGATGTAGGGTATGGCATCAAAATGCATCCTTGCTGTTTTTGAAGTGATAAATTCAACACCTGTAATACCGGATATAGCAAGCAGTTCATCTCTTGATGGCGGATTTTCCATATTAATCACCAGGCTGTTAGGTTCTATATAGTTATTAAACGAGTCCATGGGGTCTGCAAAAACTATTTTTCCACCCTCTATCATAATAATATCCTGGCAGGTTGCCTGTATCTCGGCCAAAATATGCGAGGAAAAGATCACTGAGTGTTCCTGCGAGATCTCTTTAATAAGA
>JAQBOP010000179.1 GCA_028287975.1 Mucilaginibacter sp.
GCGTTGCTGTGCCGCGCTCCAGGTTTCCATATCATAAGTCAAGGCTGACGTGTACCCCATATCGACGCCGCAAAGACGCAGTACCATGTAAGGCAATGCTATTTTTTGCAGCATGCTTTGTACATGCAAGCTCATTTGTTCCAGTACGTCGTATGATGTTTCCGGGTTAACTACCTGTACTATCTCAACTTTGTCAAACTGGTGCAGGCGGTTCAGTCCACGCACATGGGCCCCGTATGATCCCGCCTCACGACGGAAGCATGGCGTATGCCCGCAATTTTTAACAGGCAACTCGTCAGCCTTTAATATCACGTCACGGTACAGGTTGGTGATGGGCACTTCGGCAGTTGGTATCAGGTATAAGTTATCTTCGGTAACAAAATACATCTGGCCCTCTTTATCCGGCAACTGGCCCGTACCAAAACCGGATGCTTCGTTAACCATCAGCGGTACGCTAACTTCGTTATAGCCCGCTTTCTCTGCCTCGTCAATAAAGAAATTAATCAATGCGCGTTGCAGCTTGGCACCTTTGTTAGTGTAAACCGGGAAACCTGCACCGGTAATTTTAACACCTAATTCAAAATCTATCAGCTTATATTTCGCAGCAAGCTCCCAATGCGGTAAGGCATTTGCAGGCAGCTCGGGAATAGCGCCGTTTTGCAACACCACTTCATTTTCTTCGGGCGTTACGCCTTTAGGTACTGATGAATGGGGTAAATTAGGCAGTAATACCAGTTTTTGATATAATTTTTCTTCTATGGCGGCTAACTCTTCGTTATATTTTTTTATTTCTTCTTTCCATACACCAGTTTTAGCTTTCATCCCCTCCGCCTCTTCTTTTTTACCGGTGCGCATCAGCTCACCTATTTGCTTAGCGGCCGAATTTGCTTCTGCAGATGTATTATCCAATTTAACCTGTGCCTGGCGGCGATTATCATCTAATTGAATGATTTCGTCAACCAGATCAGTTTGTTTAAAATTTTTTACAGCTAAACGTTCTAAAACCTGTTCCCTGTTATCGCGGATATAACTAACTTGCAGCATTATTTTTATTTTTTGGCAAAGATATAATGAGTTGGCAGTTTGCAGTGTGTAGTTTGCAGTTTTTTTATCTGCGGATGGCTGCTGCCAATTGCAAACTTTAAACTGCAAACTAAATGCCCGGTAAACTATACTTAGTACCAACCCCAATAGGCAACTTAGAGGATATGACCTTCAGGGCCATACGTGTCTTAAAAGAGGCCGATATTATACTGGCCGAAGACACTCGTACCTCAGCACCTATGCTTAAGCATTTTGAGATCCATCAAAAAGTATTTTCGCATCACCAGCATAATGAGCATCAATCGTCTAACGAAATTGTGAAGTTTTTGCTGGAAGGAAAAAATATTGCCCTGATCTCTGACGCGGGTACACCCGCAATATCCGATCCAGGGTTTTATTTGGTGCGCGAGGCTTTAAAATTCGACATATCGGTTGAGTGCCTGCCGGGCGCCACGGCCTTTGTACCTGCCCTGGTTAATTCGGGTTTCCCTACAGATAAGTTTTGCTTTGAGGGGTTTTTACCTTTGAAGAAAGGGCGTCAAACACGTTACAAGTTTTTGGCAGATGAGGACCGTACGATCATACTTTATGAATCGCCGCACCGTTTGTTAAAGACGATGGATGAAATGGTTACCTATTTCGGTGCAGAAAGGCAGATCTCCGTATCGCGCGAATTGACCAAGATGTTTGAGGAAACTGTTCGTGGTACCGTAGCCGAAGTCAAAACCTATTTTGAAACACATCCCGTAAAGGGCGAGTTTGTGATTTGCGTCGCCGGGAAATCTTAATCTTATTTAGTTATGGAGGCATATCTTAACAGCGCGAAAAAACAATTCCTGTATTATAAATCAGTTGGCGAAAAAACCATGGTACAGCTTGAGGACAAGGACCTGTTTTGGTGCTATAATGAAGAAAGCAACAGCATAGCCATTATTGTACAACATTTATGGGGTAATATGCTATCGCGATGGACTGACTTTTTAACAAGCGATGGTGAGAAAACCTGGCGTGATCGTGACCAGGAGTTCGAGGCTGTAATCACCACCCGCCAGGAGTTAATGGATAAATGGAACGCCGGCTGGCAATGTTTATTTCATGCACTCGACACTATCGGGCCTGATGATTGGAATAAAGATATTTATATCCGCAATGAACGCCATAGTATCATTGATGCCATAAACAGGCAACTGGCACATTATCCATATCACATAGGTCAAATAGTATTTATTGGAAAAATGGCAGCATCCGGGTGGAAAGCGTTGACTATCCCCAAAGGAAATTCGCAGGCTTTTAATGCAGAAATGTTTAAGAATCAACCAAAATAAAAAAGCGTCATCGCGGCGATGACAAATAATGTAAACTAAATGAAGAAAAACATCCTGCTATCCATATTCTCGGGTTTGTTGCTTTGGCTGGCGTGGCCACCCATGCACTATACCACCATCTTTTTATTTTTTGGTTTGGTGCCGATGCTGATAGCGATAGAGAATATTATCAAATCAAATTCAACAAAAAAAGGAAAGCTCATATTTAATACCACTTTCCCGGGATTCTTCATTTGGAACGTTTTAAGCATTTACTGGGTTTATAACTCGTTAAAAATGGTTGGCGAAGTTGTAGCCCTACCAATTTCGCTCATACCTTATTGTCTGGGCCCGTTGTTGATGTCTGCGGCTTGCTGGCTATATTACCGGTTCAGATTAGCTACAAACCGTTCGTGGGGACTGGTTGGGTTGGTTTGCTTTTGGATAGCATACGAATACCTGCATCAAAGCTGGGATCTAAACTTTCCGTGGATGACGCTGGGCAATGGTTTTGCGGTTGCACACCAATGGATACAATGGTATGAATATACAGGAGTATATGGCGGCACGATCTGGATCTGGGTGATCAATATCCTTTTGTTTTTAATTTATACAGGTTTAACCGAGGCACAAACCAAACTGGTAAGGCAAAAATTAATTATCGCGGTAGTTGCTGTTATAGTGTTGCCATTAGGCTTTTCGTTGTACCGGTATAATACTTACCAGGAACCCGTGAACCCATCAAACATAGTAGTAGCCCAACCTAATATTGATCCATATGCCAAAGGCAGCGAAATACCAGCATACCAGCAGGTGGCGACACTGACTAAATTATCAGACTCGATAGGCCAGGTTAATACAGAATTTTTTATTTGGCCTGAAACGGCAATACCCGACCCAATTGACGAAGATCATATTCGCACTAACAATTATTTTTTGCAGGCGCAACGCTTTTTAAATAAATACAAAAACGGTAATATCATAACCGGCGCCGAAACCTATAAAATTTACAACACCCGCGAGACTAAAACGGCGAGCCCGATGCCGGATACTCATCAATTTGCTGATAGCTTTAACACCGCGGTAAATATCGAAAACTCGGCCGAAGTGCAGTTTTACCATAAATCTAAACTGGTGCCGGGCGCAGAGTCATTGCCTTTTGGCGATGCGCTATCTTTTTTAAAACCTGTATTTGAACATCTGGGTGGTGCAACAGGGACTTACGCGGGACAGGATAAACCAACCGAACTATATTCACAAAGCGGTATTGGCGCAGCGCCGGTTATCTGCTATGAATCTATCTGGGGCGAATGGATTGCAACCCATGTACGAAACGGGGCACAGTTTATTGCCATTATTACCAACGATGGCTGGTGGGAAAACACCTCAGGTAAAGACCAGCATCTTGACTATGCAAAACTACGCGCCATTGAAACCCGCCGATGGGTTTGCCGGTCGGCCAATACAGGTATCTCTGCTTTTATTAATGAACGCGGTGATATTGTGCAGCAAACCAAGTGGTGGGTAAAGACAGCACTAAAACAAAACATAAACCTGAATACAGACATAACCTTTTATGTAACCTATGGCGATTACCTGCCTAAGACAGCAAGTTTACTGGCAGTGCTGGGAATAGTATTTTTGATGGTGAGAATACGAATTAAAAAGCCTGCCGTTTCTAAATGACATGAAAACTTTAACGAGGTTACGCCTCGTCCCTACTCAAAATAAAAGCTAACAGATCATTAATGGGTTGCTTGATGATCTTGCCGATATGGATATCCTGTGTCTCACAAAGCGCTGTTAACTCTTCGGTAAATACGAAAGCTATAGAACCCACAAAATGACTTTTAAACGTATGATATTCAGGGTATGATTTAATATTGGTATCAATAAACTCCTGCAAGCCTTTTTTTATGAGCGTATTGCCGTATTCGGTTTTCCTGATCACGTTTAAAAACCGCGCAAATGATGCCAGGTATGCATTTCCGGAAGGTTTTTGATATACATTTTTAATTACTTCTTCTTTGGTTAGCTGATAAGTGTTGTTAAACAAAGTGTATATGCTATCAGGCATAAGTCCGTACAAAAAATCGGTTACCAGTGCTTTACCAAACCAGGTTCCCGAACCTTCATCACCTAAAATATAACCCAGGCCATGCTTGCCCGAGTGGATCTCTTCACCATCAAAAAAAGATATATTTGAACCCGTGCCCAATACGCAGCATAAACCTTTTTCGTGCCCACAAGTTGCATATGCCGATCCCAAAAGATCACTGTCAATACTGATATAAGCTTTGGTAAATAACTGGCTCAGTGCATTTGAAACGATCTCATGCCTGTCGGGGCTTGAGCAGCCCGCGCCAAAAAAATAGATCTCTTTAATATCCTGATTAAAAGCGATCAGTTCGGGAGCCTGTTCCTGCAGAATTTTAACAATTTCTTTTTCTGTTAAAAAATATGGGTTTAATCCGGGGGTCCTAAATGCCTGTGCTTCGCGCCCGGGTTGTTTAAGCAACCAATCTGTTTTTGTTGATCCACTATCAGCAATTAAGATCATGGTAATTCTTCGAGAATTTTATGGGTGAGCGGCTTATGGATAAAATAAGTGATGTATTTATTCTTCGACGATCTTTTCATATCCGTAGGATCAAAAGATGAAGATAATAAGAATATTTTTGTGCCTTCTTTGTCAATGTCCAGCTTATCATAAGCATCCAAAAACTCAAAGCCGGTCATATTAGGCATCCTGATATCCAGGAAAATAACATCGGGTTTCACAGAACCGCTGGCTAACAGCCTTATAGCATAAGCCGGCGATTCGCATGTAATTACATTCTTAGCGAAATTACTGCTTTCTAACAATTTGCGCGTAATAAAATTATCGATATAATTATCGTCAATTAATAAACACGTATTGTAAGATCCAGCCATTGATCTCAAAAATAACTAAATATTTGATTATTGGATACTTAAGTTATTAGTAATTTGTTTTAATGTTATTTCGGCCACTTTCGACTGGTATTGGGCGGCAAAAAAAGTTGACTGTGCTGCTAAATAATTTCGTTGCGCTTCGCGGATCTCTAACGGAGTTATGGTACCTATTTTATATTTATCCAATGAAATATCCAAATTACGTTTTGCTATCGCGACATTTGATTGGCCCAATTTTACCAGGTCAAGCCCTGACAGATAGCTTACATACAGGTTACTGATCTGCGCCTCGACATTTAAGCGGGTTTGTTTGATATCAACGGCCGCATTATCGATCTGTATCTTAGCGTTGCGCTCTCTACGCGACTGATTAAACCCGTTAAAAATATTGATAGAAGCCGTTATACCATAATTTAACCCATGTGTATCCTGCGACTGTGTAAAACCAGCCGGGGTATGACTATTGGTCCAGGCATAACCGCCGTTTACTCCTACTACCGGATATCTGGTTGACTGTACCTGCTTTAAATTAATATCAGCAATGCGTTTATTGATCTGAGATGAAATGATAGCCGGGTTTTGTGTTTGTGCGGCCGAAATGATATCACCTAAAACCAGTTTTTCATCTACAATTATGGTATCTGCCACAGAAAAATCAGTTTGCAGATCGCGTACCAATAGTTGGTTCAACCTTATTTTTGACACTTTAAACTGTTGTTGCAATGTTAACAAGGTAGCAGTATCAGTATTTAGATTTACTTGAGCATTTAGCACATCAAGCCTTGATGCCGTACCAACACTAAATTTATCGCTGGCATATTTTAATTGCGTGTGTGATATGGCAATAGCACCATTTTGGGCTTTTATTTGCTCATACTGATTAGTCAGATCGTAATAGGTTTGTATGACGTCTGCCGTTGTCGACAATATCGTGTCGCGCGAACTTACCGTGCTTAACTCCTTTAATTGCTTAAGCTGATCATAACTCGCAAACATGGAAAAGCCATTAAAAATAGTCCAGTTAAGGTTGGGGCCATAACTTAAACTACTATTCTTGGCATTTGGAATAGTGTTTACAGTCCCGTCAGACCGTGTTTGCACAATATGTTGCCTGCTATTGGTTTGAGTAAGGTCGCCGGTAACTACGGGTAAAAATCCTGCGTTACCAATGGTAACATTATTTTGAGCGATGGCATTATTGTTCTTAGCCAGTAGGATATTATAGTTGTTTTTTAAAGCTATTTCAACCGCGTCCTTTAGCGTTAAAAACGGAGGAGCGTCTTGCGCGTTAACTGTGGCAGTAAACGCCATATAGCAACAAAGGAAGCAAGCTAATTTTATATGTTTCATCATTGCTTATTCGTTTTCAATCAGTTTTATTTCTTTTTTGCTTTCGTCTGCAGGTTCTTCATCCGGATCATGACGTGTTTTTGAAGCGATAAGGACATACATCATAGGGATAACATATAGCGTTAACACCAATGAAAACAACATACCGCCAATAATTACGATACCTAATGATACCCGGCTTTTTGCACCGGCACCCAAGGCAAACGCGATAGGCACAGAACCCAACACCACTGCCATACTGGTCATCAGGATTGGGCGCAAACGCGCAGTAGCCGCTTCAACCACAGCTTCGTACTTAGCCAGGCCATGCTCCATACGCTGGTTAGCAAACTCTACGATCAAAATGCCGTTCTTAGTTACCAGGCCGACGAGTGTGATTATACCTATCTGGCTAAAAATATTAAATGTTTGATCAAATAACCATAACGACAAGAAAGCACCGGCAATTGCCAGCGGCACGGTAAGCATTACAATGACCGGGTCTTTAAAGCTTTCAAACTGCGCGGCCAATACCAGGTAGATCAATAAAAGTGCGAAGATGAAAGCGAATATAATATTCGACGCACTTTCGGCAAAATCGCGTGATGCACCGCTTAACTCGGTACTAAAACTATCGTCTAATAACCCTTTTGCTATCCGGTTCATTTCAGTAATACCGTCGCCAATGGTATGCCCCGGTGCTAATCCTGCCTGGAATGTTGCCGATTTAAAGCGGTTAAAGTGATAGATAGCCGGAGGTGTTGCGTCCTCGTCAACCTTTACAACGTTATCAAGCTGCACCAATGTTCCCTTGGTGTTTCTAATATAAATAGTTTTCAGGTCAAGCGGCTGGTCGCGGTTGGCTCTATCGGCTTGTGCAATTACCTGGTATTGTTTACCATTTAACAGGAAGTACGTTAAAAGGCCGTTACTGTAATATAGCTGTAATGCTGACGCTATATCTGCAACAGATACCCCAAGGTCACGCGCCCTGTCCCGGTCGGTAACTACCCTTAACTCGGGTTTAGTAAACTTCAGGTTCACATCGGGTGTGGTAAATACCGGGCTTTTGCTTACCTCAGCAAAAAATTGGGGTAATACTTTCCGGATCTTTTCAAAATCCTGGTTCTGTATAACAAATTGTACCGGCAGTGCGCTTTTGGCACCACCACCGCCACCGCTTATGGTTTGTTCCTGTGTAACCGTTACACGCGCGTCAGGGAAACGACTTACCTCCTTGGTTAACCAGTTGGCTATGTCATTCTGCGATCGCTCACGTCCGTCCGGTGCTACAAGGCCAATACGCCCAAAACCACTGTTTACCGCACCTGCACCACCGCCTCCGGAGGCCACTATCTCCATGTTTACATTCGACTCAGGTACTGAATCGGCCACCATATTTGATAACCTATCCATATACTTGGTCATAAACTCGTAAGAAGCACCTTCAGAGCCTGTTACAGTGTACCGCACCAAACTTTTATCGTCAAGCGGTGCAAGTTCAGATGGTATTATCTTGCTTAAAACGACGATCATTGCTATCGATGCAACCAAGATGGTTATCGCAATCCACCTATGCTTCATAAATTTAACCAGACTCTCGGTATAAGAGTTAGTCATGTTTTCAAAGAATGGCTCAGTTTGTTCGTAAAACTTTGATTTTTTTGAGTTTTTACGGATCAGTTTAACGTTAAGCATCGGTGTTAACGACAAGGATACGAAAGCCGATATCAATACTGAACCCGCTACCACCACCGCGAACTCGCGGAACAAACGGCCGGTAAAGCCCTGCAAAAACACAATAGGTAAAAACACCGCTGCCAAAGTAATTGAGGTTGATATTACCGCGAAAAATATTTCGGCCGAACCCTCAAACGCCGCCTGCCGGATAGGCATGCCACCTTCAACCTTTTTGTAAATATTCTCCGTGACCACAATACCATCATCCACCACCAGGCCCGTCGCCAGTACTATCCCCAATAAGGTTAAGATATTTATGGAGAACCCAAATATGTACATAATAAAGAATGCACCGATCAGTGATACCGGTATATCGATCAACGGCCTGAAAGCGATAAGCCAGTCCCGGAAAAACAAGTAGATAATAATTACCACGAGGATAAACGAGATAGCCAGCGTTTCTTCAACTTCGGAAATCGATTGGTTAATGAACTTGGTATTATCCAACAAAACCTTTACGTGGATATCAGCTGGAAGATCCTTTTTTAACTCGTCAAACCGTTTGTAAAAGTCCTTGGCTATTTGCACGTAATTGGCGCCCGGTTGCGGTACAATAGCCAAAGCTACCTGCAATACACCCGACTCTTTAAACGCTGTTTCCTCATTTGCCGAACCCATTATGGCATAACCCACATCGCGCAGCCTAATTACCCGGTTACTGTCAGACCGGATGATCATGTCGTTAAATTCTTTCTCGGTGCTCATTTTACCAATGGCCCTGATAATCAATTCGGTATTGTTACCTTCAATTTTACCTGCGGGTAACTCAACGTTCTCTTTATTTAAGGCATCGGTAATATCATTGGCGGCCAATCCTAATGAGGATAGTTTAGCCGGATCGATCCATAAACGCATCGCATACTGGCGTTGGCCCTGTATATTGATAGCACTTACTCCGGGTATGGTTTGTAAGCCTTCCTGCAAAACGTTTTCAGCATAATCATCCACCTGGGTAATGTTACGCTTATCGCTGGTTACAGATACGGTGATAATGTTATCGGCATTTGCGTCGGCTTTGGTAACTACCGGCGGCGCTGTAATATCCTGCGGTAATTGGCGCTGTGCCTGGCCCACTTTATCACGCACGTCATTGGCGGCGGTTTCAAGATCGGCATCCAGGTCAAACTCAACCGTTATCTGACTGGTACCTACAGAGCTTGTTGATGATATATTACGGATACCCGGCACACCGTTAATTGCTTTCTCTAACGGCTCGGTAATTTGCGATTCTATTACATCAGCATTAGCCCCCGAATAATTGGTAGTAACAGATATAATAGGCGGATCGACCGAAGGGAAATCACGGATACCTAAAAAATTGTACCCGATGACACCGAATACCACAATTACGATAGACATAACTGTTGCCAGTACCGGCCTTTTTATACTTACTGAGGATAAACTCATGGGATACTACTTATTTAATTACTTTAACAATTTTTAAAGCCACCTTAGGGCGCATCTGTATAATGGCCGATACAACTACACTATCGCCCACCTTTATCCCGCTGGTTATTTGTATTTTGGTATCAGTACGCAGGTCCGTTTTTACAGGTTTTGCTACCGCTACACCGTTATGATAAACGTATACCATACTGCTTTTAAGATCGGGCACTACACACTCGGTAGGCAGCATGATGGTTTTAGGGATCTGGTCAAGTTGCAGATTGATCTTAGCGAAACTACCCGCTTGTAAGGTGCCACCGGGGTTTGGCGCTTTTGCGCGAACAGTAATGGTACGTGAGGTAACATCAATAGATGGCTCAATAGCATAAACCGAAGCTTTGAAATTTTTATTAGAGCTGGTAACGGTAAAGTTAACCTTGCTACCCACCTGGATAAGCGACAAATATTTTTCAGGAACCGAAAAAGTAACCTTTGCGGGATCAACATTTACAAGTGAAGCGATAGCGGTATTTGGCGAAAGATAGCCACCCGGGCTCACGTTACGTAAACCAATAGTGCCCGAGAACGGTGCCCTAATTTCGGTTTTGGCTATTTGCGCTTTTATAACATCACTTTGTGCCTGTAAGGTATTTAAACTGGTTAACGAAGTATCATACTCCTGCTGGCTTATAGCCTCTTTTTGCAAGAGTATTTTATTACGGTATTCGGTTTGCTTGGCTAATACTATCTGGTATTCGTTTTGTTTTAATGAGGCTACCTGATCCTGGTTATAAACTTTAACCAACAACTGTCCTTTTTTAACCTTATTGCCTTCCTGGAAGTAAATACCGGTGATGTTACCGGCAGTTTCGCTGATCAGGCTTACTTTTTCGTTAGCATCAATTGTCCCGGTTATATCTATAGCATTATCCACAACTGTATCCTTGGCAATCATCAGCCTTACAGATACGGGGCCGTTTCTGCCGCCTTTCTTTCCACCTTTACCTTTGGTATCGCTTGCCTGTATTTTTTTGGCCCTCTCGCTAAAGAACTTATTGTAAATTAAATAGCCGATCAGTAATGTCAGCAATAAGTATATTACATACTTGGTTTTCATATCGTGATAATAATTAGATAGTTTTAGTTACAGGGGCAGATGCAGCGAAGCCTACCAAATTGTCTTTCATTTTAAGTAAAACCCGCTCAAATACTTCCATATCATCCGCCGGTATATTTTTTGATGCAGAACTGTTCATATGCTTAAATACTTTAAGTATATGAGGAAAAGCTTTTTTTGCTTTTTCAGTCGCGCCTAACAAATGTTGCCGCCTGTCATCGGGATTTATCTGCCGGTACACAAGCCCTTCGCCGGCCAGGGCATCAATTATCTTTACAATGATAGATTTGTCTGTATCCAGTTTCTCTGACAATGCCTTTTGAGTAAGTTGGCCATCGTAATAACAAATCAATGTTAAAGGGTAATAATAGTTTTTTATCTCCAGATGCTCCATGTGTTTATGCAGAGCCGCTAAATAATCACGGCCTAAACGATTTAGCTTGCGCGATATAGGCTCAATAAGTTGTATTTCCATAATTTAGTTCATAAAAGTAATTAGTAACAAACGTTAATAGTTGCATGTATCAACCATTTTACAACATCATTATTTTAACTTTTTACATGGCGGGTTATAGCAAATGCTAAAATTTTATACATTGCGGCATGAAAAAAATTCAATTATCAGTTATTTTTTCTTTAATACTTTTTTTGATGACTACAACCGTTAATGCTGCAGACAATCCTCAAATAACCTATACCGTGACTTTCCCCGAAGCGCAGGCGCATTACGCTGATGTAGAAATGAAAATAACCGGGTTAAAGCAAAATACTTTAGAACTTAAAATGCCTGTCTGGACACCGGGCTCATACCTGGTACGTGAGTTCGCCAGAAACATCGAATCGCTGGGCGTGACTGCTCATGGCAAGGCCGTCGCCGCACCAAAGATCCGCAAAAACATCTGGCAGGTTAATACCGCCGGGCTATCTGGCATAGTTGTTAAATACCGTGTATATGCTTTTGAAGTGTCAGTACGTACAAGTTTTATCGATGCATCTCACGCTTTTTTATCATCACCTGATATTTTTATTTACCCCGGCGATATGTTGCACGCGGCTTCAACTATTCATATCGTCCCTTATAAAGGATGGAAAACCGTATCAACCAGCTTAGAGAAAGTTAATGGTGATAGTTTTACCAGGTATGCGCCCGATTATGATATCCTGTTTGATTCGCCTATTGAAGTGGGTAACCAGGATGTTTTTGGTTTTGATGCCGATGGCGTTAAATACGAGATTGCCATGGTTGGTGGCGGTAAGTATGATAAAGAGCGCCTGATAAAAGATATGCCCAAAATAGTAGCTGAAGAAGTAGCTATTTTTGGCGAAAATCCTAATAAGCATTACACTTTTATTGTACACAATGCATTAAAAAGCGGCGGTGGTCTTGAGCATTTAAGCTCTACTACGCTTGGTGGATCGCGCGATGCTTACGCCACCGAGGTTGGATATCAAAACTTTTTGAGCCTGGCTGCGCATGAGCATTTTCACTTATGGAACGTAAAACGCCTGCGCCCTATCGCGCTGGGCCCGTTTGATTATGATAACGAAAACTACACCACCAATTTATGGATAGCCGAGGGTTTTACAGCTTATTATCAGGATATCATTGTGCGCCGTACCCAACTTTACACACCCGAAAACTACCTGGCTGTTTTAGCCGATGATATTAATCAACTTGAAAATATACCGGGTGCCAAAGTACAAACATTGGCCGAATCAAGCTATGATGCCTGGATAAAGGCTTATCGCCCTAACGAGAACTCGGTTAACACAACTATATCTTATTACACCAAAGGCGCTATAGTTGCTTTAATGATGGACCTGGAGATAATTAACGACACCAAGGGCAAAATCTCGTTAGATGACGTAATGCGATATATGTACAACGAATACTACAAAGAAAAAAAACGAGGTTACACGGATGCTGAATTTAAGCAGGCAGTTGAAAAATTTGCCGGCAAAAACCTTGACGATTTTTACGCCAAATATATTAACGGCTTAACACCTGTTGATTATGATAGCTATTTAACCCATGCCGGTTATAAATTAACAAATGAACTTGCCGGTAATAATGATCCGGCGTTGGGCATAACCCAGTTACCTATTACCAACAAAGTAATTGTTGCCAGCGTGATACGCGGCGGATCTGCCTGGGTTAGCGGCATTAACGTGAGCGATGAAATAGTAGCCATTGACGACGAAGCTTTACCGACAGCCGGCAGCCCAATAGCAGGCAAACAGGTAGGCGATAAAATAGAAGTAACCATAGTTCGTGATGGTTTAACATTAAAGCTGCCTGTTACTTTGCTAAAGAACCCTAAAGTAAAATATAAAATTGAAGAACTGCCGAACGCTACACCTGAGCAGCTTATGGTAAGGAAAAAGTGGCTGACGCTGAATAATTAAGAATGGCTACGCCTTAAATTAGAAGAGCCGCGATACTTCTATCGCGGCTCTTTGTTGTTTTTACGCTGTTATTAAAGTGCGGTTGGCCTTCTTATTAAGCCTAATAATAAAGCGATAACTGCTATTACCAGCAATACGTGGATTATACCACCTGCTGAATAAAGGAAAAAGCCTAACGCCCATCCTATCACCAGGATAACCGCTATAATATACAATAGTGAGTTCATAATTTTTGTTATTTAGTTAATGTTTTCATAGATATGATAGTACTTATTCAAAACTGATGCCATTTGTATCCCTTATCAATTTTTTATTTGCGTTATATTGCTTTTTACAGCTAAGAACTAAAAAAGGCATTCCTAAGGAGAGTAGTCCAAATGCTACAACCTATCTATTATTAAACACAATCAAACACGTTAGGCCCCTTTTTTAGTTTTCAAGCTTTCCATCAGTTGGTCGTACAGATCATCGCTTGTTGTTTTATGTGGCGTGAGTTTTTTAACTATTGCACGTTTTCCTTTTGATTTTGCTTTGATAATGTTTAACAACGAGTCATTGTACTCGTCCTTAAACTTTGATACATCAAATTTTTCTGCGTATTGCTCAATCAGTGCCAAACCCATATCCAGCTCTTTTTTGCTGATGTTCATATCATCGGCAATATCCAGATCATCAGTTTCGCGGATCTCCTGGCCAAAACGGATCCTCGTAACTACCAGCACATTTTTAACGGGATGTACAATACAAAGGCTCTCGGTATTGCGTAAAACAAAACGGGCAAGCCCGGCTTTGCCTGACTTTAAAAGTGCTTGTAGCAAAAGGCCGTAGGCTTTATTATTCTTGGTATCGGGCTCGGTATAATAAGAAGTTTCGTAAAACATTGGGTTAACTTCACTCACGTTTACAAAACTTTCAATGCTGATGACTTTACTTTTTTCGGGCGCGGCATCTTCAAAATCATGCTCGTCCATGATCACATAATCATCATTTAGTTTATATCCCTTTACAATTTTCTCGTAAGGCACTTCTTTATGCGTGTGCTCATTTACCCGTTGGTAACGAATGCGCGAATGATCGCGGCTATCCAGCATATCAAAATCAAGTGAACTGGTTTGCACTGCCGAATATAGTTTAACGGGGATACTCACCAATCCAAAACCAATTGAACCTTTCCAGATAGATCTCATAGCTAAATATTTATATAACTATAACCGCTGAAAACGAAAACGGTTTTTAAGGGACACCGCTAAACAAAAAAGCCTCCCGATTGGAAGGCTTTTATATGTTTTAATGACAACTTTACTGAACGTCAGGAACGCTCGCTATTCGATAGACAGTGTTGCCATTCTTGTCTGTTATTTCTTCGAAGTAGACATCCTCGGCAGTAACATAATATTTCTTACCATTTAATGAAACCCTATGTACATTCTCAGGCAGTTGATCAACTATGTCGCCAACTTTTGGTACCTGGTTTACGGTGCCGTCATCATTAGTCCCGCCATTATCTGTATTCAATACACCATCCTTACCGGCAACAACATATACTTTATCACCTTTATCGTTCACTACAATTTTGTAGTACACACCATTGTATTCAAAAAACTGCTGGTTATCTATCATGATAGCCTTAGCGCCTTTTGGCAATTTAGGTACAGCCGCACCTACCGGTGGAGCAGTTACTGCATAACCATCATTATAAGGCTGGTAAAATATCCCGTCCGAATAATAATATAATGATGAACCCATATAAAACGGATAATAACCAAATGGCAGGGCATCTAAATAAAACCCTAAAGACGGGTAGCCAAAATATCCATAACCGCCTCTGTACCCAAAACCCAGGCCAAAGCCTAAACCGTATCCGCCACGGTAGCCACCGCCGAAGCGCGTACCCCCACGGTAACCACCGCCAACATGACCCACGCTTCCGCCGCCGCCTGCATGAGCACTACCACGCTGCGCGTCAGCATTTAAAACTACCATCAACGAAAGTGCCCCGGTTAACATTAAAGCAGGGGCATATTTAAATAACTTTTTCATAACACTTAAGAACATTAACACATTTTAGTACTAATATAGTATCGGCAGCTTAAACTTTTACTAAATAGTAATTGTTAGACAATTTCAGGTTAAAAGGGTTTAATTAAGCAGTGAAAATATTTTTTAAATATATTATTGACACATGGATATGTAACATCATGATAATCAGGATACAGAACCAATAATATCAGCCGGAAAGATAAGCCTGAAATTACTTCCCAGATCTTTTACCGAATCAACCTCTATTTTAATGCGGTGGAACGTGGCAATTGATTTTACAATTGGCAGACCCAAACCAAAACTATCCTGCTGCATGGACTGTCTGAACTTTTTAAAGCGGTTAAATATAAAAGGCATATCCTCGGTGCTGATACCTATCCCGTTATCGGTTATATTAACTATTAAACTGCCATTTTCATTTTCAGTAGTGATCACAATTTCGCCATCTACCTTGTTATATTTTATGGCGTTGTTAACCAGGTTAAAAAACAGGTTAAATATTAAAAACTTGTTAATATTTATCAATATCACATCCTGCGGTATAAGTATATCAAAAGCAATGTTCTTTTCGGACAGGCGCACCGAGATCTCGTCGTACACTTCCTGCAATAACTCTATTATCGAGATCTTATCTTCTTTTAAAAACTGCTCGTTTTCAATTTGCGATATCAGCAGCAATGTTTTGGTGATGCTTTTTAAGCGATTAAGGATCTTTTGCATCTCCAGCAGGCGCACCTTTAATTCATCGGCGATATCTTCCTGCTCAAACATGTTCTCAATCTTTGATTGAAGAATAGAGATCGGTGTCATTAACTCGTGTGACGCGTTCGAAATAAACTCACGTTCTTTTTGAAAAGCGGCTTCGATGGTTTCGATCATCTTATGGATACTTATATCCAGGTATTGAAAATCAGAGGTACTGGTTTTTACTTCCTTGTACGACCCGAAATTGGGAAACTTCTGGCCTATCAGCTTGCTTTTAATGATCTGCCCCAGCGGCTTCAACACACGATTAGTATAGAGTTGGTCAGCCAGGATAGTAAGCAATATCATACCAATCAATACCGCAAACGCTATGCTTTGCAGCGGCGTGCTGGTTTCGTCAAGTGTTGCTACACTTTTTCCAATCTCGAGCAGGTATTTCTTTTTATTTACTACAAAGGTGTGGCTAAGGATGCGGTATTCTATCGTATCGCGTTCGACAAGGCGTTTTTCGTTTTTAATGGTATCTATTAAATGCCCGGGAATGGTATCATCTTCAATGGTCAAGTATTCTTCTTTTAACGGCAGATAATAACTGCCATAGGTTTCGCCATCAGGGATATAGTTTTTTATGCCCTGCGTTTTTACGATCTGCAAAAACTTGCTCTTTTGCTTGATTAGGTTATTATCAACATAGCTGCGGCTGATCTTTTTTATTAAAACCGGCACCAGCAACACAAAAAGTATAGCTATTACCAGTTTTGATATGGCATTAAACAGCGTAAGTTTTGTCTTTAATTTCAATACTAAATATTCATTTTAATTTTATAACCCAGGCCACGAACAGTCTCCAGCCAATCGGGTGCTGCATAGACATTTAACTTTTTACGAATGTTTTTAATGTGCGCGTCAATATAGTTTGAGTCATAATCATCATTAATAACGCTGCCCCAGATATGCTCGCTTAACTGCGTACGGGTCAGTGTGCGGTTTTTATGCAGAATTAAATAAGCAATAAGGTCAAATTCTTTTTTGGTGATGGTGCTAACTACGGCATCATGGCAATTAATTGTCCTGTCGGTAAGGTTTATTATAAATTCGCCCAGTTCAACAATGCTTTGTTTAAGGCCAAATTTACGGCGCATAATAGCCTGCATGCGGCTTTGCAGTTCTAATAAAGAAAAAGGTTTGGGCAGATAATCGTCAGCTCCCAGATCAAGCCCTCTCACCCTGTCATATATTTCGGCACGGGCGGTTAAAATTATACAAGCCGCGTCGGGATTATTTTTCTTGGCTTCTTTAAGCAGATCAAGGCCATCATAATCGGGCAAACCCAGATCGATCAAAATAAAATCATACAGGCTTATAGCAATTTTTTCGGATGCCGATTGCCCGGTATAGCAAATCTCGGTGATATAATTATGATTGGTCAGGAATATTTCCAGCTCATGCGCTAATGCTTCTTCATCTTCAATAATTAAAACATTCATATCTCACTTAATAAAAAACGTAGAAAAATGATAAATTATAAAAAGATTCGTGCTTGTTCTCTAACGCGCCTTCCACATTAACAGGTATGGAGTATTTATAAGAAAATTCAAAAGTATAATGTGGCCGGTTATAAGCTATGGGTAGTTTAAAGCTATAGTTTAACATATTTAAACGGCCATTATTAAAATCAGATGAGGCACCGGGACCGAACTTATATATATTATCGGCATCTAATCGATCTTGATGATCCAACGAGTAACGCTCTACAAAGTTTTGCGTACCTATAATGGCACTTATGGCCGGGTTAAATGACAGGTAATCTTTATCATCAAAAATATTGCCTTTTGTTTCAAAGTATTTTGATTGGGTTACTGTCATAAAGAAATCGCTTGATTTACCAAAAAGGTAATCTAATATTATGGTCGATTTAAATGGTTTCCAATCCATCGAATTCTTCCAGTTTATATCGTTTGAGGTAGCAGATTCTATGATCCGTTCTTCCTTGTTAAATATAAACCTGTTATAAGATATGGACCCCGAGAATTTTTTTGTCGGATGATATAAATAACCACCGCCCACGTCAACCTCATCAACAGATGTACGATATCCTATTAACCGTAGTGCTGAACCATATACAAAAAAACCGGCTTTTGTATTGTATACCACATCGGTCGAAAAAAACGGATAGGTGATTGGCCCGGTACGGCCAAAAAACATTGCATCGCTGCCATAATTTATACCTACAGAAAGTGATTGTTTCCTGATGATCGTATCGGTATCCTTTAACATATTATATACCCTACTACTGGCAAAGTCATGCCCCGTTAACCCCGTCCCGCTGGCGGCATTAACTATTAAAATTAAAAGCAGTATATACAGGTATCTCATTTATATCGGCTATTGGTTTAGTTAGTTGCCATTTCGTCTTGGTATTTCAGGCGGCCTGTCCAAACCTTCAGGGCGGCGTTCCCTTTTTGGTTTTGGTTTAGCTTTTGGGTCCTGCACATTATCAGCATCACCTATCTTTTCGGGCTTTGATTGCCTTTTAGCTTTTGATATTTCCTTTATTTTTTTGGAATCCTCATCCTGCTGGTGCTTTTTAACCGTATCTCTTTGCGACTGAGCATTTAAAAGAAACTGCATACCATTGTCTTTAGTAAGAATAAGCCGGCCTGTTCTTACTTTGGCAGATGATAAGCTTGCTGCAAATATCAACAACATTACAATATACGCAAGCCGCTTTATCATTGAATAAAAGAAAATGGTAAAATTTTTTCCAAAAATCAGTTATTAAGGGTTTCCGTAAGGCCACCGTCCTAATTTATAGCAACAGGGCCACACTTTCTAATTTTTTTTAAAAGGATTTTTAAGGCGCAATTAATATATGCCAATAACGGCATAAAACTAATTTACATATAACAGTTACCTGTTATTATGCAATAGTAATACCTTTTGATGGATATACCCGGTTGCGGTCATCAATAATAACACAACCTATTTGGTTTAATTGATTTATAAGGTAAATACCGGCGTTAACACCAATGGTCATTACCGGTGTAGCCATCGCGTCGGCAAACTCGGCAGTCGGGCTTATTATGCTAACACTTTTGATCTCGCTAACAGTAAACCCATTTGGAGATTTACCGGTGCTCAATTTTTTATCATTAATGGTAGCATATTTTTCAGTATTAACAGAGGTGGCTACCGCCATGTTGCTGATATCCATATCGGCAAATGGTTGTGTTTCCTGTCGTGGGTCGGCAGTTGCAACTGTCCATGGCTCCATGTCAGGTTGCAGGCCCCACGTAAGCAGGTCACCGTCGGCGTTGATAACACCATTGCTTACACCTTTTAATTGCAGTATATATTTTGCCCTGTCAGCAGCGTAGCCTTTGCTGTTGGCAGCAAAACCAATGCGCATTCCTTTTTCTTTTAAAAATACGGTAGTGGCGTTTGCATCAAGCACTACATCCTTGTAATTTACTTTGGTGTAGGTTAATACAGAGGTATTGTCATGGTCAGTTGTTTTCTCTGACGCGTAGTAGGTAATATCAAATGCACCGTAAGTAAGTTCTGAAATTTGCAGTGAACGATCGATCAGCTTAAAGATTTCTGCACTAACTTTTACAGGTTTTATACCGGCATTGCGGTTTATGGTATTTACTTCGCTATCTTCACTAAAAGTGCTTAATAGTTTTTCAACACGGTTAATTTCGGAAATTGCACTATTTATACGCTCCACAGCCCAGGCAGGGTTATTTCCAACCACACTGATCTCAAATTTATTTCCCATCAGGCGCAATTCACGTCTGTATATAGTTGCGTTATTTGTCAATACTTTTTCTAAAGCCAACATAATCCACTTGTTTATCCGGAAACTAAAGTAGTGCCCCTTTATGAAAACAAGATGAAAACATGATTTTAATAAATGTAAAAAGATGTGATATGCAGATATGCAAATGAGAAAAATGTGCAGATGAAGATATAATTACATTAAAATGAAAAATGCAGATATGCTCATGAAATTAATTCATTTGCACATCTGCATATCCGTACATTGCATATCTAAAAGATTATGCTACAGTTCCTTCTTTTAATTTCTCTGCATTCTCGGCGAATTGCAGAGCTTCCATTATTTCCTGTATGCCGCCGTTCATTACCTCGGTAAGATTATAAATAGTTAAACCGATACGGTGCTCGGTTAAGCGACCCTGCGGATAATTATAGGTACGCACCTTAGCAGAACGGTCACCGGTGGCCACCATGGTTTTACGTTTTTTAGACGCTTCTTCCAAGTGTTTTTGCAGCTCAAGTTCATACACCCTTGAACGTAATACCTGTAAAGCCTTGTCAAAGTTTTTTAACTGCGATTTTTGATCCTGGCATTGAGCTACAATACCTGTTGGTAAGTGCGTTAACCTAACAGCCGAATAAGTTGTATTCACAGACTGCCCGCCCGGACCTGACGAACAAAACAGGTCTTTACGGATATCAGCTGGATTTAAAACGATATCAAACTCATCAACCTCAGGCAATACCACAATTGATGCAGCCGATGTATGCACACGGCCCTGTGTTTCGGTATCAGGCACACGTTGCACACGGTGTACGCCAGACTCATATTTTAAAGTTCCGTAGGCATCTTCGGCATTTACGTTAAATACAATTTCTTTGTAACCGCCTGCGGTACCTTCAGTATAGTCAACCAACTCGGTCTTCCAGCCGCGTTTTTCGCAAAAGCGCATGTACATACGGTATAAGTCGCCCGCAAATATTGAAGCTTCGTCGCCACCCGTACCGCCACGAATTTCCATAATGGCATTCTTTGAATCTTCGGGATCTTTAGGGATCAGCATCAAACGGATCTGCTCTTCTTTTTCTTCTTGTTGTACCAGCAATTCATCCAATTCAGATTTCGCCATTTCGCGAAACTCTTCATCTTTCTCTGTTGCTAATATCTCTTTATTAGTATCAATATTGCTCATGATGTTGCGGTAAATGTTATATTCGTCAACAATCTTGGCCAGGTCCTTATATTCTTTATTTAACTGGGCAAAGCGCTTCATATCAGCCATTGCATCGGGGCTGCTTAGTTCGCCTTCAACTGCTTTCCAGCGCTGATATATCAATTCTAATTTTTCTAACATATTCTATTTAATTCAATCGGGCTATAAAAATAGTCCGGCTTTAAAAAGCCTACAAAAATACAGTTTTTTAAGCAGAAAGATTAAAGGTAAAAGCTAAAAGACACTCCGTTAGCATAAAATGACTTTAAACTTAAGCTAACCACCTTTTGCCTTTTACAGTTAGCCTTTTACTTCTTGTTCGAAGCATTGCAGGGTAAGTTGCTCCCCGTCAAACACCGCGTACGAATTATAATTTACCCATTCGCCTAAATTAACGTATCGGCTTTTTTCATTTAACGGTACATCCATCGGGAAGTGACGGTGCCCAAATATCAGGTAATCATAAAATTTGGCTGCAAGCAGTTCACGACTGTAGATTACCAGCCACTCTTTTTCTATGCTTTTACGCTCTTCATTATTCTCGCCGGCAATACGACTATGGCGCGACCAGTAATTAGCTATGCCTACACCCAAATTAGGATGCAGCCTTGCAAACAACCATTGACATAGTTTACTGCGGAATATCTTTTTAAGGATTTTGTACATAGCATCGCCGGGGCCTAAGCCATCGCCGTGGTGCAGATAAAACTTTTTACCGTTGCGTTCTATCTCCAGCTCATTACTTATAATGGTAGCATTCAGTTCCTTTTCGAAGTAGTCAAACATCCACATATCATGGTTACCTTTAAAAAGGGTGAGCTTTATCCCCGAATCAACTAATTCTGCCAGTTTACCTAAAAAACGGATATATCCCCTGGGCACAACGGTTTTATACTCGAACCAAAAATCAAAAACATCGCCCATTAAAAACAACTCGGCGGCGTCTGCTTTTATGCTATCTAACCAGCATACCAACCGGTCTTCGCGTTCGCGGCGCGATGCATAGTTGCCGGTGCCCAAATGAAAATCAGAAGCAAAATAAATTTTATTACCTATGGCCATCAGTCACCAAAAATACGCTTTTATTGGCTTAATTAACGCCCAGGCTAATTTTTGATATCGTACTTTGGCAAGTTCTAACAAAACAGGCCCCTCATTACTGAAGGGCCTGCTGTTATAAAATTTGTTTCGGTTAGTGGCGATCGTGATCATCATGTCCGCGATCATCATTTCCGTGCTTATCGTGTCCGCGTCCATGGGCACCTTTGTCATGTCCATAATCGCTATTACCCGGGCCTCTTCCATCGCCTTTCCAATGGTTACGGTATTTTGTGTCCTTGCTGTCGCGAATAACAACCTGGTTACGGCGGCCTTTATAGTTTGCATATTTCCTTCTGTATACGGTAGCTCGTTCCCACGGATTACGCTCGTTAACAACTACTTTATAGCTGTTATATGGATCGAAATTATACCTTCCCGGCAAGGCACCACCGCGTACCCAAGCATTGTTTTGAAAATATACATACTGATGATTCGGTACATCATAATAAGCGTCAGCATCAGGCATGTAATAGTACTCGGCATGATCGTATCCTACCGGGCCCCAATCTGGCTGACTGCCGATATTTAACCCCAGGCTAATTCTTAATTGTGCATCGGCTTTAAACATTAAGCAGCTAACTAATAGTACTGCTGTTAAGAAAAATTTTTTCATGGTTGTTTTGTTGTTGTTTGGTGTTATGACAATTATTGGGGTAAATAGTTTAAACTATTTTTTGCTGACCGGAAGGAAATTCTCAGGATTTTAGGCATGATAGCCTAATTTATTTATCTAAAATATTTATTTACAGGAAGATAATTATTGTTCATTTTTATCTTTCGTGTCGGCATTTTTATCTTTATCGCCCACGGCAGCAAGCACCGGCTTACCAATTATCTTATAAGAACCGTCACCTTTTAGCACAGCTGTCAATTGGTTTTTATCATGCATGGTTTTTATTGCTTGCTCTAATTAATTATAATACTTAAAAAAAGCATCATAACGTCCTTTGTCAAAATAGTAGCGTCCCACTATCTCGTTTTCAAGCGCCTGCTTTATTTCAGTTTTATGCAGTTGCAGATCGTTTTTCTTGGTGTTGGCCAATTTGGTTTTTAAAGCGTCGTATTCGCTTTGGATCTGATCAAATTGTTTTTCTTTGGTTGCCTCGGTCTTTAAGGCGGTTAATACTTTTTCTGACGTAGTGTTATAAGTATAGTTCTTATCCGTCAAAAATTTGACAAAATCGTCATAGTCAGCATCTGATAACGCGAAGTTTTTCGCATCGATGATCTTAGCGTGGCTTAAGCGGTATTTGGTGGCATAATCAAACAATAACAGCTTACCCACCAGTGCCTGGGTGATATTGGCATACGCCTCGCGCTTAACAAATATATCAGGGTATATGCCGCTGCCATCATAAACAGAGCGGCCGTTTTTGGTTTTAAACTCATGCATTAAAGAATCGGCAACCTTTACTACAGTGCCGTCATCTTTACGATGGGTATAATCAATTTCCTGGATACACCTGCCGGACGGAACATAGTATTTAGCAATGGTGATCTTTACCAGGCTGTTATAAGGCAGCGGGAAAGTTTGTTGCACTAAACCCTTTCCGTAACTACGCTGACCTACGATTATGGCGCGGTCAAGGTCTTGTAATGAGCCGGCCACAATTTCTGATGCTGATGCCGAACGCGAGTTCACCAAAACCACCAAAGGTATATCCGGTGAAATTGGCGCCGCAGCAGTTTTATACGTGTAATTTTTTTCTTTTACCTTACCTCTTTGCGACACGATCTCAACATCCTTGGGTACAAAAAGGTTAACAATTTTAACCGCTTCCTGCAATATCCCCCCACCGTTCGAGCGTAGGTCTAACACAATACCATTAGGATTATTTTTTTTAAGCGCAACAAGTGCATCGGTTACTTCCTGGGCCGAGTTTTCTAAAAACCTGTCCAGTTTTATATAGCCCATGTTACCATCCGCCATACCATAGTAAGATACATTGGGTTGTTTGATCTCATCGCGGGCAAGGTCTTTTTCAACTGCTTTTTCTTCATTATCGCGCTTAACCAATAATTTTACAATAGCGCCTTTTGATCCTTTTAGTAATTGGCTTACCTGATCGCTGTTTTTGCCGTCAAGAACGATGTCATTTATCTTTACTACCTGGTCGCCCGGGCGGATGTCTGCTTTTTGGGCCGGAAAACCCTCAAACACGCTCGACACATACACTTTATTATTCCTGGAAAATACACTTGCACCAATACCGCCGTATTGTGTACTCACATAGTGTAGTTTATAATCTTCAATTTCAGATTCGGGGACAAACTCGGTGTATGGGTCAAGGCCATCCAGCATGGCATCGGCCCCGGTCTTTAAAAATTTAGCCGAATTGATGTCATCGACATAATTAATATTAACCTCTTTATATAAGGAGGCAAACACCTCCAGGTTTTTTGATATCTGGAAAAGGTCATCACTAAAACTCCAGATAGCCAGGGCCAGCGCCATTGCACCCACAGATAAAAGGAATCTTTTATACTTAACTACCACACCCTTTTTCATTTAGATAAATTTCTTAAAATATAAAGCTACAAAAACAGCCTGTAAAATAGTTAACTCATTTTATAACCTATTATTATCAATATTAACCAAAGCTTTTTTAAGGGTAAATACAACGTATTCGCGGTTACGGTTTACCAGGTGCATCAGGTTATTAATTAGAGCATCTTCCTGGCCCTCGGTATAATTTAATTGCGCGTCTGTTAAATGATTGTATTTGCGTTGTACTTTAATTTTTACACGCTCCCATTCTTTGCTGGTTATACTTATTTCTGCCATAATAAAAATATTTTCAACAAAAATATAAAAAATACGATGCAAGGCTATGTTAAAAATTGGTATGGCTATTGTTAACTTTCTGTTTATGGTTATAATTTATAGCCCATTAATTTTTAATTAATTTATCAAATTATGAAAAAGTATGTATTAAGCGCAATGTTACTGATAGCTATAAGCATTAGTGCAAAAGCGCAGGTTAGCCTGGGTATTAAAGGTGGCGTAAATTATTCAAAGTTAGGAGCTGATAATTTTCACAATACAAGCGTAGCCGGTTACCAGGCCGGTTTATTTGCCCGGTTTGGCGGCGACTTATACTTACAGCCCGAACTTTATGTAAGCAGTAAAGGTGGTAAGTTTGACGCTAATAATAACGGCACCGATTATAGTGGTAAGGTTAAATTCACCACCTTAAATGTTCCGCTTTTAATAGGTAAATCTTTCGGCGATAAGGATTTGAACTTTCGCATTATGGCCGGACCTATTTATTCTTACCTGATGAATAAGAACGAATCGTTCTCATCAAATTTTAACAGCGCCTATGGTGATTTTGGGCATTACAAAAACAGTACACTGGGTTACCAGGCCGGTGCCGGTGTTGATATTGGCGCTATTACCGCCGACCTGCGCTATGAAGGCGACCTTACCAAAGTAAACGACAATTACGGCCAACGTCAAAACATTTGGGCGCTGAGCGTTGGTTTTAAATTCTTTTAAAGAAGATTTAGAAAAACTTAATCAGAAACCCGTTTCAGTTTAATTACTGAAACGGGTTTCTGATTTTAATACAGCGCTTTGTATGAAACATATTTTTACATAACATTGTATAAATTCATACTACCTGTATATGAGATCAAGAACCTTTATAGCCTTCGCGATGTGCTTTGTTATTTGCTGCGGTTTTATTGCCGGCGTAAAAACCGGAGGCAACAACACCCGCCAAGTAGCAAATCCAACATTAGATACTTTAAAAATCGTTTACTTTGGCTCGTCAGTACCTTTTGGATTTGGCGCTAAAAACAATTTTGGCTATACCCAGATGTTTAGCCGGCTTTTGCAGCAACGCGCTGCGGATGGTACAGGTAAAGCCTGGCAAACCGTAAATAAATCAATAGGCGGTGACAACACCGTCAGGTTACTGGCGCGCTGGCAAAGGGACCTTGTTCCTCAAAAAGCTAAATATGTTGTTTATGCTTTGTCCCTTGGCAACGAGGGAATTCATGAACATGGGAAACCCATGTATGATCAGTTTAAAACAAATATGACCAGACTGATAACCATGGCCCGCGACAGTGGCTATGTACCTATAGTAACTAACTGCTATACCCGCAATGATTTTACTGAGGCTGATTATTACTACGTTAAACAGCTAAACCTTTGGATAAATAATTTAGATGTACCCTCGGTAAATTTATTAGGGGCTATTGATGATGGCACCGGTAAATGGGCACCCCATTACTGGTTTAACGACGGGCACCCTAATGATGCCGGCCATGCGGAAATGTCTTATACAATTGTCCCGTCTTTGTTTGACGCGCTGGCCAATGGCAAACCCGAACCAAAATTGATTGATGCTTCCTACTTAAGCTGGGGCGATAAAGAAAAATCCAAATTACTGGCTTTTAAACCCAATAACACCCTGCATGCCTTTACTACATGCATCACTGTTAAGGCTGATGGTGACGGGAAGTTATTGCAGCTAAAAGACAGCACCGGTAAAACCGGATACCTGGAAATTAATGCTAAAGGATTTGTGAATTATAGATCAGCCAAACAACAGGATATTACAGGCACAACCAAAATAACCGATGGCAACTGGCATAAACTCATACTGACCCATTACTACGCCCGCGGCGAAACGGACCTGTATTGCGACAGTACATTACAAGGCAAAGTTGCCGAAAAATTAGTAACCAAAGAACTCGACTTAGGCAAAGTGGCCGGCAAAGCACTTGACGCAAAAAACTGGCTTTTCTATCGTTCGGGGATAAATATAACAGAGGCCAAAGCACTGACTGAAAACAATCTCCTGAAATCAAGTCTCGAGCTTTATGCGCCGCTGGATGGAAAGCATGTGATTGTTAAAGACGTGTTGGCGAATTTAGCGCAGAGTACTAATTTTATAAAATGGCAATAATAAAAATAACGGAAGGAGGCTGTATCAAAAGTAAGATGATAGGAAGTAGAGCAAAATTAAATTTTGGATAATAGAAACTCCGTGCTTCTCTGTGCCTTCTTTGCGTGCTTTGTGGTTAAAAAGAAACCGCAGAGTTCGCAAA
>JAQBOP010000184.1 GCA_028287975.1 Mucilaginibacter sp.
ACCGGTTCGGCTTCACGTTCAGACAGGATCGCTAAATACAACCAGTTGTTACGTATCGAAGAAGAATTGGGCGCTAACGCTAAATTCATCGGTAAAGATTTCAAATACTTTAAAAAATAATTTTTGATGATATAAAAGACCGCTTGTTTACGCAAGCGGTCTTTTCTTTATATAATGCGTCATACTGAACTTGTTTCAGCACCCCACGAACAAAGTTTACGCCTTGTAAACACGATGGTCTCCGAAAAACAGCTAATTAGCCCGTATTTTTATACCTTTGTCCCCTGCAACCCAAGCCAGATAATTAAACCAAAGCAACCACGTTATAATAAATGTTAAAATAAATTGATGAACAGAAAAGGGATTTTGAGGATATTGGGGATAGTGCTGATATTGGTTGTAAGCATAGGGCTTGACAGGGTTAGTAAGATTTACGTTAGGGAGCATATTCATATCAGCGATAACATTTTTGTTATCAAAAACTTTTTCACCATTCTGCATGCCGAAAATACCGGCGCTTTTTTAAGTCTTGGCGATTCGCTGCAAAACCCATGGAAATTCATTTTGCTATCGTTATTGCCTTTACTGGCGCTCGCCTTTGGCGTTTTTTATGTAATGTTTAAGCCATCTATAGGTAAATTAACCACCATAGGTATTGTTTTAGTTATTGCCGGCGGTGCAGGCAATTTGTACGACAGAATGCTATACGGCAGTGTAACCGATTTTATGCACATGAATTTCGGGATCTTCCAAACCGGCGTGTTCAACGTAGCCGATGTATCCATCATGATAGGTATGGGTCTCATCCTGCTGGAATCATGGCAAAAAGACCGTGATGCCAAAAGAAAGAAACTGGCTGCCGATCCGGAAACATCTCCGGCATAATTATTTACATAAGAACGCGTTGCAGGCTGTACTTCTTATGGCTTCATAAAGGCTTAAAATTTTCTTAACAATAAAAAGCGTATCTTTGCGCCTAATTACCCGTTCGCTTACGGTTTTGAGCCCAGCAAACTCTTCAGATCCGCTTATGCCTTCGCGTTAGCACATTATATATTACAAACAATCAGAATGTCATTCGAAAATTTAAATTTAATTGAGCCTATCCTCAAGGCTTTAAAAACTGAGGGCTATACCACACCTACCCCAATACAGGCACAAGCCATTCCTATCATATTACAACACCGGGATTTACTGGGCTGCGCCCAAACAGGCACCGGTAAAACCGCGGCTTTCGCTATCCCTACTCTGCAGTTATTGCATCAGGACAGGATAGCTCATAAGGAGCAGAAAACCATTAAAGCATTGGTTTTAACCCCTACCCGCGAGCTTGCCCTGCAAATTGGCGAAAGCTTTACCGCTTACGGCAAACATACAGGCCTAAAAAACCTGGTAATATTTGGCGGCGTATCACAAAACCCGCAGGTTGACGCTTTGCGCCGTGGCGTTGATATTTTAGTAGCAACCCCGGGTCGCTTACTTGATTTAATGAACCAGCGTTATGTTCACCTGGAGCATGTTAAATTCCTGATATTGGATGAGGCCGACCGTATGCTGGATATGGGCTTTGTTAACGATGTTAAAAAGATCATTGCCAAAGTACCTGCCAAAAGGCAAACGCTGTTCTTTTCGGCTACTATGCCAAAAGAGATCCAGAGCCTGGCCGATAGTATCCTGAACAATCCCGAAAAAGTTGAAGTTACCCCGGTTTCTTCTACTGCCGATACGATACAGCAAGCGATTTATTATGTTGACAAGGGCGATAAAAAATCGTTATTGATCCATATTTTAAAAGATAAAGAAATTAAAACCGCACTGGTGTTTACCCGCACTAAACATGGTGCAGATAAAGTGGTTAAAGACCTTACCCGTGTAGGAATCACTGCCGAAGCTATTCACGGTAATAAATCGCAAAATGCAAGGCAGCGGGCTTTAACTAACTTTAAAAATCGTACAACCCGTGTGTTAATAGCTACAGATATTGCAGCACGTGGTATTGATATTGACGATCTTACGCACGTTATCAACTACGAACTGCCTAATGTACCCGAAACTTATGTACACCGCATTGGCCGTACAGGCAGGGCGGGTGCAAACGGTATAGCACTTTCATTTTGCGATGCCGAAGAACTGGAATTTTTGAAAGATATCCACAAACTGATAGCTAAACAGATCCCTGTAGAAGAAGATCATCCATACCCGCTTAGTCCGGTGGCAATGGCAGCTAAAGCAAATGAAGCACCTAAAAAAGGTGGTTCGGGCGGTGGTCAGCGCGGCGGTGGTGGCCGTGGCGGCCAACGCAAATCCAGCGGTGGTGGCAGCGGCAATAGCCGTTCGGCAGGCAACGGCCGTTCAGGCGGCAATAAAAGATCAGGCAGCAGCCGTTCGGAAGCAGGTCGCCCGGGTGGCGCCAGCGGCATGAGTGGAGCTAAAAGAAGTTAAATATTAAGTTGATTGGGTGAATGGTTGATTAGGTGAGTAGTTTGTCTATTTATAAATCATCATTCACCCAAAAAACCAACCACTCACTTAATCAGCCTAATAAACCATTCACTAAAAACATTTCCCTGTTAATAAGTTAATAAGCATATTTGTATCCGTCGAAAAATTTAAATAGCTTTAAATGAAAATCATACAGCCGGTATCAATGAAACGCCTTATAAACCTTTTCAAGAACAAGTTCTTCCTGGTTACTATTGCTTTTGTTGTATGGATGATTTTTTTTGACAGGAACGATCTTTTCTCTCAATACCAATACCACCAGCAGGTTAAAAAATTAAGGATTGAGCGCGATTTCTACAAAGCCCAAACCGACCAGGTAACTAAAGAACTCAAAGAGCTTACCACCAACCCGCAGCAAATGGAAAAGTTTGCCCGCGAAAAATACCTCATGAAAAAAGCTAACGAGGATGTTTATGTGGTAGTGCCGGAAACAACGGATAAGTAAGCCCTACAATTTTCCGTTGGCAAATATCCTTTACATTACACCTACTATTAAATTTACATTGCGCTTTTGGAGCGAGTACAGATACAATCTTTTTATTGGTGCTTTTTTTATTGCAGCAATTTTGGTCTTTAACATAGAGTTTAGCGCCTTTACCTGTGTTTTATGTGTCATC
>JAQBOP010000216.1 GCA_028287975.1 Mucilaginibacter sp.
TCAATTACCTGAACAAACCGTGGCTTATATAAAAGACCTTACTAAAGGTGTTGATAACCCGAAGGAAAAAGCCCGGAAAATATACGACTACATGCAGAAAAAAACACACTATATAAGTGTACAGGTAGGCATTGGAGGGTACCAGCCATTCACGGCTGCTGAAGTTGATAAATTAAGCTATGGCGATTGTAAAGCTTTAGTAAATTATATGCAGTCATTACTTAAAGTGGCTAATATAGATTCGTATTACTGCGTTGTTGAAGCAAGCGGCAATAAAACCAGCATGTTAAGCGATTTTGCCAGCATGGATCAGGGTAATCACATTATTTTATGCCTGCCATTTAAAAATGACACTACCTGGTTAGAGTGTACCAATCAAAAAATACCCTTTGGCTTTTTGGGAGATTTTACTGACGATCGCACGGTACTGGCCTGTACGCCACAAGGAGGTATACTATTGCATACACCTAAATATTCAGCCCAGATCAATTCGCAGGTTCGCACGGGCGATTTTCTTATAAATGAAGCAGGTGAATTGTCAGGCAATATGCAAACCGTTTTTAAAGGCATACAATACGATAGCCGGGAGAGAATTATTAATGACTCGCAAAAAGAGCAAGTTAAAGAACTGAGTAACATCTACCCTATTAACAACCTCGAGATTGAAAGTATTAAATTTAACCAGGAAAAAACCATATTACCTGTAACCACAGAAAATTTAAAGATCAAAGCACGCGATTATGCGTCTAACACATCAAACAAAATATATTTCCTGGTAAACCCGGCGAACCGCACTACAAGACCGCCACGCGAAATACGCAGCAGGCAAAATCCGGTTTATATCAATGAAGGTTATACCGATAACGATGAGATAACTTATACTATACCCAAAGGCTATCGTTTAGAGAAACTGCCACTTGATGTAGAGATCAGTAAACCATTTGGAAACTACTCGGCCAATATAAACTTACAAGGAGATAAACTGGTTTACAAACGCAAAATGCAGGTGATTGACGGCACCTATAATAAAGACAGTTATGAAGACCTGGTAGATTTTTATCAAAGGGCAGTTGAAGCCGATAATTATAACGTGGTGCTGGTAAAAGCTAATTAACTAAATATCCAGATACCCAATATAATACCCAGTACCATTATTACATAAAGTAATATTTCGGTACCGGCGAAGCGCTTGTATTTAGTCCAGAAAGAATAATCTTGTTTTGGCATGTGCCGGCAAAATTATCAAATATTATTTACCTGCGGATAATAAAGCAGGTTAATTCTGCGCCACAATAACCGAATCGATAACCGGCACTGACCCCGCACGCGTAAAGTATTTATAAATAGCGCCATGCAGTGGCACAACAACAACTCCTTTCATTGTGCTGGCATGAACAACATAACCGTTTTGAAGATATACGCCAACATGACTAAACGGCTTACCGTCAAAATCAAAAAACACCAGGTCGCCCTCTTTTAATTCATTCTCGTATTTACGATTTATAACCGAGACTTGCAGTTTAGTAGTACGGGGCACACTAATACCATATACTTGTTGCTGTAACAATAATGTAAAACCCGAGCAATCAATACCTTCTCTATCCAACCCGCCAAATTTATAAGGGGTTCCTGCCCACTGTTCAATAAAATTGTACAGCCGACCATCAGTAATATCGCCTTTTTTAACGCCCATTAACTGTGCGTATTTATCAATGATATCTGCTGTGGGTACGATATGTTCGGGGGGAATACGTCTAACAACTTCCATTTTTGAATGGTCGGTTATGTATGCCGGCGGTCCAACAGGTTCGTCTGACGCAACTTTTAACACTGCCTTCCTTGAATGGCAGCTTGAAAGTATAATGATAAGGGCACTAAAAAGGTAACGGTTTAGCTTCATGCTCTAAAAATAGCAGAAAAAGATAAAAATTATATTAAGATTTTTTAAACTTATTAACATAACCGCATAATACGCAATACTTTACGTCTTATACTAATATCAACCGCCACCAAAGTATTGTGTCTCTACAAGAAAAATTCGAAATTGAACATTCGATATCCGAAATAACTTAACCCTTTATCACCCGTTGTATCTCGTCAAGCTTCATTAAAGCCTCAACAGGGGTTAGGGTATTAACATCAAGGTTATTCAGTGTATCACGGATTTTTACCAGTACCGGGTCGTCAATACTGAACATTTGCATTTGAACAGCCTGCTTCTGTACTTTACGGATGCTTTCTTTGATATGCTCGCCGCCGGTGCGTTCGTTCTCCAGTTTTTTGAGGATCTCATTGGCCCGCGATAACACCTTTTGCGGCATACCCGCCAGTTTAGCCACATGGATCCCAAAGCTATGCTCGCTGCCGCCGGGTACCAGCTTACGCAGGAAGATAATCTGGTGACCGATCTCTTTAACCGTAACGTTGTAGTTTTTGATACGGTTAAAGCTGTTGCTCAGTTCGTTCAACTCGTGATAATGCGTCGCAAACAGCGTTTTAGCTTTTGCGGTGGGATGATTATGCAGATACTCTGCAATGGACCAGGCTATGGAGATCCCGTCGTAAGTTGATGTACCGCGGCCAATCTCGTCAAGCAGGATCAGGCTCCGGTCTGATAAGTTATTCAGGATGCTCGCCGTCTCGTTCATTTCCACCATAAAGGTCGACTCGCCCGACGACAAATTATCTGACGCCCCTACCCTGGTAAAGATCTTATCTACCAAACCCAGTGAAGCAGATTTAGCCGGCACAAAGCAGCCCATCTGTGCCATCAGCACGATCAGCCCCGTCTGCCTGAGCAACGCCGACTTACCCGCCATGTTTGGCCCAGTGATGATGATGATCTGCTGAGTTTCCGAATCCAGGAAAACGTCATTGGTAATATACTCCTCGCCTTGCGGCAATGTCTTTTCAATTACAGGGTGGCGACCGCCTTTAATATCTATTACCCTGCTCTCGTTGATCTGCGGTTTAACATAATAGTTTTTAATGGAGATGGTGGCAAAGTTCAACAGCACATCCAGCCGGGCAATCAATTGCGCGTTTAGTTGGATAGGTTTGATATACTCGGCCAGGGCGTACAGCAGGTCGTTGTATAGCTTGGTTTCAAGCGCAAGGATCTTTTCTTCGGCACCGAGGATCTGCTCTTCGTATTCTTTAAGCTCGGGGGTGATGTAGCGTTCGGCGTTTACCAGCGTTTGCTTGCGGATCCATTCTGTCGGCACCTTATCGCGGTGGCTGTGTGTAACCTCGAGGTAGTAGCCAAACACATTGTTGAATGATACTTTTAATGAGGGTATGCCCGTGCTTTCGGCTTCACGCTTTTGGATCTCCAACAAATAGCCCTTGCCGCCGAACGCGATCTTGCGCAGGCGGTCAAGTTCCTCGTTAATCCCGTCATTCATTACCGAACCCTTTACCAGCATTACCGGTGGCTCGGGGTGTAGCTCATTGGCAATCTTTTCACAGATAGAGGCACAGGGATTCAACTGTTCGCCAATGGCTTTTAGTGGCAGGCTGATAGATTGCTCACAAACTTTCTTGATGGACCCGATGGCTATCAATGCCTTTTTAAGCTGGCAAACTTCCCTCGGGTTAGCTTTTTGCAGACCGATCTTCGAGATCAACCGCTCAAGGTCGCCTATCTGGCGGATCTGCTGCTGCAGGTCCTCACGCAACTCTTCTTCAGCTATCAGGTATTCTACAACACCTAACCTATCGTTAATGGGTTTGATCTCTTTTAGCGGCATCACTATCCAGCGGCGCAACAGCCTTGCACCCATGGGCGAGCAGGTATGATCCAGCACTTCAACCAGGGTGTGCGCGTTTTCGTTGGTCGAGCCAATCAGCTCCAGGTTGCGCACGCTATACCTGTCCAGCCACAAATACCTGTCCTCTTCTATCCGGCTAATGGCCGAGATATGCTGCAGGTTACGGTGCTCTGTTTCGTTCAGGTAATGCAAAGCCACACCAGCGGCCACAATGCCCAGGTTTAGCTTGTCTATACCGAACCCTTTTAATGATTTAACACCGAAGTGCTTTAACAGCGTTTCGTGCGCGTAGTCGCCGCTATAGGGCCATTCGTCAAGCGTATAGGTATAGTAGCGATCGCTGTAGCTTTCTTTAAACTCGGTCTGCTTACTTTTGGGGTAGATCACCTCGCTGGGGCTAAAGCCTTGTAGCAGTTTGTCGATATAATCGCTGTTACCTTGTGCGGTCAGGAACTCGCCGGTTGATATATCGATCAGGGCAATGCCGATGCTGTTCTTCTCGTAGTACAGCGACGCCAGGTAATTGTTGGATTTTTGATTAAGGATGTTATCGTTGGTAGCAACACCGGGGGTCACCAATTCGGTCACTCCACGCTTAACGATAGTTTTGGTGGTTTTTGGATCTTCCAGCTGATCGCAAATGGCTACCCGCTGGCCGGCACGCACCAGCTTAGGCAGGTAAGTATCCAGCGAATGGTGCGGAAAACCTGCCAACTCGATAAAAGTAGCCGCGCCATTGCCCCTGCGGGTAAGCACTATGCCCAGTATGCCTGCCGCTTTAACAGCATCCTCGCCAAACGTTTCGTAAAAATCGCCTACGCGGAACAGCAGCAAAGCACCGGGGTACTTCGCCTTAATTGTATTATACTGCTGCATTAAGGGCGTTTCTTTGGTAGCGTCTTTTGCCAAGCGGTTTATTCCTTTTTAAGTGAACGGTAAAGTTAATGCATTGCACGGGCTTTGGCGGGATTGTTGAAAATTTAAGCTGATGTGGATAGACCGCGATGTTTGTTTCAAGAAAGTGTGAAACAAATGAAACAAGTGAAACAATATTTTTGATTAACTATTTGATAATTAACACTTTGTTAAAAATCGGTGAAACAAAATGTAACAAAGGATAAGTCAGTAAATTTATAGCTAAAAAAGCCATAAACAACTGTATATAAGATGATTGCGATTTATTAATTTTTAATCAATGAAAACAATTACAATTTTATTTTTTTATAAGTTTATAATATGAAAATAGCTACCTACAATCTTAACGGCGTAAATGGCCGCCTGCCCGTATTGCTTCGCTGGCTGG